>CAZCMC010000034.1:0-11452 GCA_964499665.1 uncultured bacterium
TCCTCTGGAGTCAGGGGGAGCGACTGGACATCGAACAGCTCTCGCTCGCGACCTCACCCCACGCTAAGCCTGCAGATGCTCGAGCAGTCCCGAGCGCCGTTCAGGGGTCAATCCCGCCAGAGGGGATCGACCTGGCTGAGTGGGAGCGATCCTTGATCGCCCAGGCCCTACAACAGACTGGAGGCAACGAAAGCGAAGCCGCGAAGCTGCTGGGCATTGGCCGAGGCGCCCTTCGTCATCGCGTGAAAAAGTTGGGTATCAGGCCGTGAAGTGGCCCCATTCAGCCAATTGGCTGATTTCAGCCAATGAAGATGCATCGTTCGACGCGGTGCGGCGAAGGTATATTTTATTCGAATCTTTATTTTCAACTACTTAGATTGCAGATTCCACAACTCGTTCGCCAGGAAACTGGCACGACTTGTGCTTATGTCTGTGGGTAGTTCGAAAGCTGGACTAGAAATTTCTCGACACAAATTACGATCATGGAGGAGGTGATTCGAGCATGGCCTGGGTAAAGCCGGAGTACACAGAGGTTCGAATGGACGCGGAGATCAACTCATATATCCTCGTCCTGGAGTAAACCCCCCCGGTAAGATCTCTACGAGATGGGCCTCCCCGGCTGGTGCTGACGCGGGGAGGCCCGTTTTGCTATTATGAGCGTTTCCTGTCATGAGCGTGTGTGTTAACCCATCATCCACCTAACCTCGAGTAGGGTGGGCCACAAGGGCGGAAAAAAGAAGCATTCAGGCGAAGGTCGGAGGGAGCATCGCGTGCGGGTCAGGGTCCTGGGGTCGGGGGCAGGCGGGGGGTTCCCGCAGTGGAATTGTAATTGCGAGAATTGTCGCGGTCTGCGCTCCGGGTTCCGCCCGGCAAGGGCGAGGACTCAATCCTCGATCGCCCTCAGCGCTGATTCAGTCCGCTGGTACCTGATCAATGCCAGCCCTGATATCAGACAGCAGATCGAATCATTCGATGGCCTCCATCCGAACGGCACTCCCCGCGGCACCCCGATCCAAGCCGTTCTCCTCACCAACGCCGACATCGATCATATCGCCGGGCTCCTTTCCCTGCGAGAGTTCCAGCCGCTCTGCCTCTATTCCACCAAGCAGGTGCAGGACTGGGTGCTCGAGCCGAATGCGGTCTTTCGGGCAATCCGCCTCTTCCCCTCCCAGTGCACCTGGAAGAGCGTCATCACCTCCGGGCGGCATGAGATCATCGGGGTGGACGGGAAAGACAGCGGGCTCAGGTACGAGGCCTTTGCGGTTCCCAGCAAACCACCCGCCTATCTCATGGAACTTGTGTCGGATTGGAGCGAAGAGACCATCGGGTACAAGATCACCGATGCGAAGAGCGGCAGGTCCCTGGCCTATGTTCCGGGTACCAAGCAGATCGATGCTGATCTGGCGGCTCTGCTCGGCGGCTGTGACTGCGTCCTCTTCGACGGGACGTTCTGGTCGGATAACGAGCTGATCGATCTAGGAATCGCGCAGAAGACCGCCCTGGAGATCGGTCATGTCCCGATCAGCGGGCCGGACGGAAGCCTGGCGAGGCTCGCCCATCTCCGCGACGTGAGGAGGATCTACATTCACATTAACAACACGAACCCGATTCTGATCGACGATGCCCCGGAGCGTCGGGCCGTCGAAGAGGCAGGCTGGGAAGTGGCCTTTGACGGCATGGATCTCGAGTTGTGACACTGTGAACCGAGTGTGGAGAAAGACTGAAGCTATGCAAGAGTCCGCAAGCCGGGAGATACTGAACGTGGGGGAGTTTACGAAGCGGCTTCGCGCAGTGGGCGAGGAGGGGTATCACGACAAGCACCCGTTCCACCTCCTGATGCACGAGGGAAAGCTCACGAGGTCCCAGTTGCAGGCCTGGATCGCGAACCGCTTTTACTACCAGGCCCTCATTCCGAAGAAGGACGCCGCGATCCTTGGAAAGGCGGACGACCCGGCCTTCCGCAGGGCCTGGATCCATCGGATCATCGATCATGATGGCACCAAAGAAGGAGAGGGCGGGATTCACAAGTGGCTCGTCCTGGCCGAGGCCGCCGGAATGCGAAGGGAGGATGTCGAAAGCTTTCGCTATGTGCTTCCCGGCGTGCGATTCGCCGTGGACGGGTATCTCATGTTCGTCCAAACCCACTCCCTGGTGGAGGCCGTCGCCTCGTCGCTCACGGAACTCTTCGCGCCGAAATTGCATACCGTCCGGCTCCCGGTCTTCGAGGAGCACTACCCCTGGGTGGACAAGAAGGGGCTCGAATATTTTAGATCCCGCCTGGTCCAGGCGCCTCGGGACGTGGAGTACGGCCTGCAATATGTCCTTGAGCACTGCACGACTCGGGAGCTACAGGAGAAGGCGATCGTGGCCCTCACGACCAAGTGCTACATCCTCTGGAGCCTGTTGGACAGCCTTTATTTCGCCTACATCTCACCGGGATGGCCCCCACCGTTATGGCCACGATAAGCGAGCAACAGATGGGAGAACGTTCGGCCGACGCCTCCGCGATCTGGCGTCCTCGCCTGTCGCCAAAGGCCCGGCTTCGCTGGGATGAGGTGGAGAAGCGGTACATGCTGGTCTTCCCGGAGGCGGCGCTGATGCTGAACGAGACGGCGCCAGAGATCCTGAAGCTGTGCGACGGCGAGCACACCATCGAGGGGATCGTCGATTCCCTGGCACAGCGCTTTGTTGGGATCGACCGAGAGGCAATAAAGGAGGATGTGACGGGCTTTCTCACGCGCATTAAAGCGCGCGGTCTCCTGGAGACATAGATGACAGCCCCAAGACCTTACACGCTGGTCGCCGAAATCACGTACAGATGCCCGCTGAAGTGTCTGTACTGTTCCAATCCGGTGAACTTCCATGAGATGCGGAACGAGCTCAGCACCGAACAATGGGTCAGGACCTTCTCCGAGGCTGCTGATCTCGGGGTGGTGCAGCTCCACCTCTCAGGAGGCGAGCCAGTGGTGCGAAAGGACCTGCCGGAGCTGATCCGCCATGCCCGGTCGCGCGACCTCTACACAAACCTGATCACCGGAGGAACCCTGCTCAATGAGGAGAAGTTGCGGCTATTCCGCGATTGCGGCCTCGAGCATATCCAGTTGAGCCTGCAGGATACTGACCGGAAAACGGCGGAGCTGGTCGCCGGAATCCGTTCCTACGCCAAGAAGATCGAGATCGCCCGGCTCATCAAGATGATCGGGTTTCCACTCACCATCAACGTGGTCCTGCACCGCCTGAACATCGAGCATGTGCCGGCGCTGATCGCCCAGGCGGCCGAGCTGGGGGCCCAGCGGCTGGAGCTGGCGAACACGCAGTACCACGCGTGGGCCCAGGAGAATCAGAGTGCGCTGATGCCGACACGGGCCCAACTCGACCAGGCAGAGGCCGTGGTCCTCGAGGCGCGACCACGCTACCAGGGGACGATGGAGATCGCCTACGTCAAGGCGGACTACTATTCGGAGTATCCGAAACCCTGTATGGGCGGCTGGGCGAGAAGTTACATGGTCATCATCCCCACCGGAGAGGTATTGCCTTGCCACGCGGCCCACGTGATCCCCGGGCTACACTTCGACAGCGTCCGCGATCAGTCTCTCACGACGATCTGGGCCGAATCGCAGGGACTTAACGCCTTCCGCGGCGATAGCTGGATGCAGGAACCGTGCAGAAGCTGCCCCAAGAAGACCATCGACTTCGGTGGCTGCCGCTGTCAGGCCTTCATGCTGGCCGGTGACGCTGCCGCCACCGATCCTGTTTGTTCTCTCTCGCCCCGCCATGATATCATTCGCAAGGCGATAGCCAAGGCGGAACAAGGCAACGGTTCGCTGATCTACCGGGATCCGAAGAACAGCGAGCGCCTCTCGACCCGCCCCCTCGAACCTGCCTCTCGATAGCATCCCTCTCGGGCCTATTCCTCGGTCGCCCGAACGGGCCTTGGAATAGGAGGAGGATTGGTTTGCCCGACAAACCGAATCGAAAAAAGAGGACAATAATGGATACCGACGTTCTCGTCATGGGGGGTCTCACCGTCCTTATGGTCATATGGGCCTTCACGAGGGGCCGCGACTTGCCGTTCCGCGGTTTCCAAGCAGGCTTCAGGCTGTTGGAGGATGTCTGGCTCCCGCTTCTCCTCGGATTCTGCTTGGCCGGCCTATTCGAGGTCATGATCTCCAGGGACATGCTCGTGAAGTGGATGGGGGAGGAGTCCGGCTTTCAGGGAATCCTCCTCGGCTGGCTGACGGGCCTTCTGATCCCCGGCGGACCATACGTCGTATTCCCTGTCGCCGCCGCTCTCTTCAAAGAGGGAATGGGGGTCGGACCCCTGCTCACCTTCATCACGGCCAAGTCGCTGCTCTCCCCGATACGGATGTTCACGTGGGAGGTGCCGTTTCTCGGCTGGGCCTTCGTAACAGCCAGGACCGTCCCAAGCCTGTTCCTCCCTCCAATCGTCGGGATTATAGGCCAGCGGCTCTTTACCCTCTTCCCCCGATAATGAGGTCGGGTTCTTTGCGGATCGCCGCCGCCGCGCACGATATCTTTGCCTACCAAGGAGATGCCCTCATTCTCCCGCTCCTGGAGGGCGGCGAACCTCTTCGGGGAGCCGTGAAGACCCTGGACGCCGCGTTGAAGGGAGCGATCACCCACGTACTCCAACAGAAAAGCTTCCGTCGAAAATTCTCCGAACGATGCCTCCTTCACCCCATCGGACGTCTCGGTGGTTCGCACCTACTCCTCATCGGCCTCGGAAAAGCGTCCGACCTCACGCAGGATCGTGTCAGACAGGTCACAGGCGCAGCGCTCCGCCAGCTTCGCGCACTGAAGGCGAAGACGGTCGCGATCGCCTGCCATGACTCCGTCTGGGGACACCTGACCGGGGAGACGGTTGCTCAAGCCATCGCCGAGGGGGCGCTCCTTGGCCTCTATCGGTTCGATATCTACAAAGGTCATGCGACCCGCGACAACATCCAAGAGATCGAATCACTCACACTCCTATGTAGAGATGAAAGAACGGTGCAGACGCTCAAGCTCGGAATCAACCTGGGCGAAGTGCTCGCACGCTCGACCAATCTAGCTCGCGACCTGATCAACGAACCGGCCAATGTCTTGACCCCGGCCGAGCTGGCAGCAAGAGCGAGGCGTGTGGCTCGACGATACGGTCTCTCAGCCCGAGTGCTCGATCGGGGCGCCATGCGGCGCCTTGGGATGGGAGCAATGCTGGGGGTAGCCCAGGGAAGCGCGAATCCTCCGCAGCTCATTCTCCTCACACACCGAGGAGGCGCTGGCCGGGGAAAGCCGGTGCTGGGACTGGTCGGCAAGGGAGTGACGTTCGATGCCGGCGGGATCTCCATCAAGGCAAGCGAAGGAATGGAGACGATGAAGGGCGACATGGCAGGCGCGGCGGCGGTCATCGGCGCCATGATGGGGATCGCGGCCCTACGGGTTCCGCTCCACGTCGTAGGAGTCATCCCCGCCGTGGAGAACATGCCGAGCGGGACCGCGCAGCGGCCGGGCGATATCGTCCGGGCGATGAACGGCACGACGATCGAGGTGATCAACACCGACGCCGAAGGGCGCCTGATCCTTGCAGACGCCCTCTGCTACGCAGGCCGTCTTGGCGCCAAGCGCCTGGTAGATGTGGCCACGCTCACCGGAGGGGTCGTCGTGGCTCTCGGTTCAGTCCGCACGGGGTTCTTTAGCAACGATCGAGCGCTGGCCGAGCAGCTTCAAGCGGCGGGGGAGGCGGCGGGCGAGAAGCTGTGGGAGCTTCCGCTGGACGACGACTACGAGGAGTTGATCAAGAGCGACCACGCAGACCTCAAGAACACCGGAGGAGGCAAGAAGGCGCCGGCAATAGGCGCGGCGCGTTTCCTCAAGCACTTCGTCGGCGACACGCCGTGGGTCCACCTGGACATCAACGGCACGTCGCTGCAGGAGAAGGAAGGCGGCTACCAACCGAAGGGAGCAACCGGCGTCATGACCCGCACCTTGATCAACCTCGCCATGAGGCTCGCCGTCGAGCGCCACCCATAGATTCGTCGATGGCGGAGCGGCCCGGCCAGGTGCAGTGGCATGTTGGACCGTCGTCAACGATGCTCCATGAACTCATCGATCATCAGTCCGACGTCCTTCGCGATCTGGCGAAGAAGTAATGGGGAAACGTCGCGGCCGGGGTGAAAGGGTACCGTGGTACTTCTGCCATCGGGATGCCGGTATTGGCGGTGCGAACCGCGCCGGCGAACCTCCACGAAACCAAGACGCTCAAGAATGCCCGCCACCACGCGCGCTTTCAAGACGGGCGGCTTGGCCATGCCTAGCCGACGGCGATTCGCTGGGTCCCGATAAACTCGCCCTCAAGGTGTGGTTCCCCATCCTCGAGGAGCATCTCGATGACCTCTTTCAGATTCTTGTTGAGCTCATCAAGCGTGACTCCTTGGGAATGGGCACCGGGGAAGCCAGGAACGTAGCCTACATAGACCCCTGTTTCCGGATCCCGCTCGACTACCGCCATGTATTCCCGCATTAAAGTATCCTCCCAGGTTTTGCTCTGTCTAACGTCCAAGTTCAGCCGCCCGCTAAAAAAACACATGCGGATCGAGGATACATTGGTAGACTGAAGCGCCATCTGTAACCCATGTCCCCGGACTGTTTTGATACCTATCTCCCCGACTGCTCACACTAACAACTGGAGGCCTTCTTCCAGCGCGGCCACCGCTTGCTCCCGAGTCACCGTTGGGAAGTCGTCGAGAAAGTCGTCCAGTCGATGTCCGCCCTCAAGGTAGTCCAGAAGGCTCTTCACAGGCACGCGAGTACCAACGAAGACGGGCGTCCCGCCGAGTATCTCAGGATCGCTGTGAACAACAGCAGGTCTCTGCGTCATGGTGCATCCTCCAGCGCTTCAGCATAGTACCGATTCGGGTGCGGCCTAACTAGAATTAGTCAGAACTGTCTAATGCCCCAAGCGCTGCGGTTTGTTGGAGCCTATTTCCTCGGCCCCAGAGCCGGTGCTAGCCGCTACCTTTTGATCGACGTTCTCGCTGTCGTCTTAGGGTGCCTGGGTTCGCGCGATTGTCAAGCAAGCGAGACGCTCCCACCTACCGGTCCTTGAAGGTCGGCTTGCGCTTCTCCAGGAACGCCCGCATCCCTTCCTGCGCGTCCTCCGTCAGCGCCGTGGCAGCCATGACCTCCATCGCGTAGGCGTACGCCTTCGGCTGATCGAGATCGATCTGGGCGTAGAACGCTTGCTTGCCGATCCCCTTGGAGAGGCCGCTTCCCCGTGTGGCCCGCTCTAAGAGCAGACGGGTCTCCTCGTCCAAGCGGTCGGCTGGGACCACCTTGTTGACCAGCCCCCAGGCGGCAGCGGTCTGAGCGTCGATCGGATCTCCCGTCAGCAGCATCTCGAGCGCCCGCTTCTGGCCGATGGACCGGCTCACGGCGACCATCGGCGTCGTGCAGAACCAGCCCCCCTTCCCGCCCGGCGTGGCGAACGAGGCGGCGTCGGATGCGACCGCCAAATCGCACGAGGCAACGAGTTGGCAACCGGCCGCCGTAGCCAGGCCGTGGACCTTCGCGACCACCGGCTGTGGGATCGACTGGATCAGCGTCATGAGCTCGGTGCAGGTCCCGAGGAGGGCCCGCATCGCGCCCAGGCCGCGCCCGAGAACATCAGCGAAGTCGTGACCGGCGCAAAAGACCGGTCCGGCCCCCGCAAGGATGATCCCCCGCGACTTGCCTGCTCCCAGTGTCCGGAAGGCCTCGATCAGCTCCTCCATGTGATCTTGCGAGAGGGCATTACGCCGCTCCGGGCGGTTCATCACCACCGTCGCGAAATCACCGTCCTCCAGCAGCTCGACATTCCGACCTACCATGGCCACCTCTCCTTGCGGCAAAAAGCCCGCTGTTCCGAAGCACGGATTTTCCCAGATGTCCTTGTGACGAGCGAAACCGCTCGCCTGTCCTAACCTCCCCCTCACCTTCATCCTCTCCCCCACTGGGGGAGAGGAGTTGTTTGAGTCCTCCCTCTCCCCGCTGAGTAGACGGATGGATGAGGAGGACTTTCAAACCAATGACCCCGCTCTTGGTATCGCGATTCACCGCAGCTTGAGCGACTTGAGAAAGTACCTCAGATAGATGCCCAGCCCACAGGCAGCGACTCCAGAGATGATACCACGGAGGAGCGCCCACCTGCCACCCGGGTCGGGATAATTTCGAATCTCCCAGATCCCATAGAACAGAAAGAAGACAATCGCAGTCGTGATGAGAATCTTGTGGGCGGTCCTAATCGACACTGCGCACCTCTCACTCACCCGTATCGCCTCCCCAACAAGGGCCTTGCGAGGGCGGCGTACGGAGCGACTCTCAATCGACGATTGCACGCTTTGGCGGCGAGTCGTTGGGGCTCCGTCCGATGAAATAGAGCATGACGAGAAGGGCAGCGCTCAATCCATACATGGTGGCAAACGCGGGGGCCGCGAGGACCCCAAACTTGTTCTGTATACCCAACGGGGTGAGATCATAGGCGTGGATCAGGCCAATCATCGACAGAACAGCCGCAGTGGCGGTCCACCCCGCCGCTTTGAGAAACTCACGTTCGATGACGAACACGAGGATGGCCGCGAGAACCATCGAACTCAGTAGAAAGCCCTGATTCAAGGCGATCATGCCGTGGATGTACAGGTCATTGCCGAAGGCCGGTGCCACCTCGAAGAGGCTCTTCCCGGCCTTGCGAAGGCTCATCTCAACAAGCTGGAGCGCCCAGGCTGCGAGGGATGGGACCAGGCCGAAGGCGACGGCCAACGCATGGCTCTTGGGCACCTCCTGGAAGGCTTGTGCCGTGATGATGATTCCGATCCACAGCAAGATCCCGAGGGTCGCCTCCAGCGGGACAACCTTCAGCACGAGCGTGATCCCCCCGAGCAGACAGAGAAGAGTCACCACCGCCCCGTTGAGGATCGAATACCCGGCCCTCGCGCCCATGGCCTTCCAGGCGGGATGCCCGATGTAGATCGTGGTTGGAAATGTGCTGCCGAACAGCGCGGCTGCGAGGGTGCCGATCCCGTTTGCCAGCAACGAGGGCCGTGTCTCGTAGCGATCCCCTGCAGCCTCCGCGCTCTCGAGGTTCTGCAGCGACCCAATCACGTTGAAGAGGCCCATGGGAAAGATGACCGCCATGTACTGCCAGCCCTTAGCGCTGGTCAGGAGGGCGACCAGATCTCCCGGTACCGGGACCGGCGGATGGATCGCCAGGGCATACGGTTCCGTGGAGGGCTCAAAGTACGGGAACCCGATCGCCCGAAGGATCCATGCCAAGGCAACACCCGTCAGCACCGCGACGAGTCCCCCCGGAAGGCCCAATGGCAGCTTCGTGCGCGAGGCGTAGGTGATCAGGATCATCATCATCGGAAGAATGGCGATCGCCGGCGAGGCGAAGATCTGAAAGATGAACCCCATGGCGATAAACGTGATGGCCACCCCGGCGAGGGCGGAAAGGAGCGCAGCGCGGGGGGTGTGACGGCGCAACCAATCCCCGACGAACGCGCCGGCCGTTTCCATAAGCCCACTCATCAGGCAGGCAAACAGGCCGACTTGCCACACGAGCGTTGGGTTCCCGGTCTCCTGGTAGATAGGTCCCATGATCAGGAACACGTAGGCGAACAGGCTGGGTGTATTTATTCCATAAGGCAGCGCAGTCACGTCGGTACGGCCCGTCTTCCTCATGAGCTGCCTTGCCTGCCAGGCGTAGAAAAGATTGCCGATCAAAATCGAGACCGCGGCCCCGGGTAGGATGCGACTCGTGATCAGCTCGGACGGGAGCCCGCAGACGGACCTACACAGCACTGCGATGACCATGAGCTGGAGCAGGTTGTCGATGAAGAGGCCGAAAAAGCCGTCGATGTCACCGTGGACAAACCATCGAGGTCTCATGGGCCGGATATCTTATCGTGAGTCCAAGAGGAAGTCGAGAAGTGATTGCTTGGGCGGGTTGGCGACCTGTCGCGGCTACGGAAACAGTGAGAGCTGGGCACCAGGCGGCCGGCGGAACGCGGCCGTCGAGAGCTGCGGGCCGTGCCCGATGATGCCTGCTTTGCGGCAGGCAAGGGCGAAGAGCGCCGCGATCTGCTCCGAGAACACTCCGTCGCCTCTCATCCGGGAGACGAACTGAGGATCGTTCAATCTGCCGCCGCGGAGCGCGCGGATGCGATTGAGGATCTTGTCTTTCCTCTCGGGCAGGTGTTGGGTCAACCATTGCTCGAACAATGATCCCACCCCGTGAGGCAGCCGCAGCGGGACGTATCCGGCAAAACGGGCTCCCGCCCTGGCCGCCGCGGCGATGATCGAAGGTATGGCTTGGTCCGTCAGCCCCGGTATCACCGGCGCGACCATCACTCCAGTCGGCACCCCAGCCTGCGCCAGGGCCTCGATTGCGGCAAGCCGACGTGTAGGATGTGAGGTGCGGGGCTCCATGATTCTGCTCAGATCGCCGTCGAGCGTTGTGACAGACAGAAAGACGGCGGCTGCCTCATAACGGGCCAGCTCGCACAGCAGGTCCACGTCACGGGTGACAAGGTGGTTCTTCGTGACGATCACGACGGGGTTGCGGAACTCGACCAAGACCTCCAGACAGCGCCGTGTGAGCCCCAGGCGGCGCTCCACCGGCTGATACGGGTCCGTCACGCCGCTGACGGCAACCACCTGTGGTTTCCAACGCGGAGAGGAAAGCTCGCCTCGCAGGAGGCCGGGCGCATCCTCCTTCACCAGGATCTTCGTCTCGAAATCGAGGCCGGCAGAGAACCCAAGGTACTCGTGGGTGGGTCGCGCGTAGCAGTAGATGCAGCCGTGCTCGCAGCCACGGTACGGGTTGACGCTGGCGTCAAATCCGACGTCAGGGCTGTCGTTGTAGGTGATGATCGATTTGGAGGTGTCCTTCAGGAACTCCGTCCCGGGAGCTGGGTCTTCCGGGTCGGTCCAATCCGAGTCACGAACCTGGGAGATCATCTCGAATCGGTTGGGCGGGTTCCCGGCGGCTCCACGCCCGCGGATCGGAGCGTGCTCTTCCTTCACCACAACACCTCTGGAAATAATCGGAGCAATCACACCCACATGGCGCCTGCGTTCATCCTGCCAACGATAGCTCCCCGAGCAGCGAAACGCAATATCCGTTATGGGTGCTCCGCATCCAACAGCGCCATGTAACCATCCCGGAAGGCTGGGTAGCGAAAGACGTAGCCCGAGGCAATCAGCTTGGCGTTGCTGCAGCGCTTGTTGCTCTGATGGCGCCGAACTTCGGAGCCTGAGGGTGGCTCCACCCCGGGTGGGGACACTCCAAGCCGCGCAGCCAGCCAACGCAGGACCTCGCACTGCTCGGCCGGCTCGTGATCCACCCCAATATAGATCTGGTCGGGCTGGTCCACATTCATCAGATGGTGCAGGGCTCCGGCACAATCGTCCCGGTGAA
>CAZCMC010000035.1:0-11375 GCA_964499665.1 uncultured bacterium
TGATGTAGGTTGTCGGGCGGAGCGGTTCTGTAACTCTCCGGCAGTTTCGTTCATCCTTTAGGGATCCGGGGACGGAAGGATCGTGCACGGCCTGAGCGAGTCGGCGGGTTGCGGACACGACGAGGGTCATCGCGCCACGGAATGAAAACCACGGCCGAGAAGGCCGTGCCACTAAACCAAGGGGGGAATCACATGGCTGAAAAGAAAATCATTGCAGTGGTAGGCGCGACAGGCGCACAGGGAGGCGGCCTGGCTCGCGCCATTCTCGCCGACCCGAACGGCGGCTTCGCCTGCCGGGCCATCACCCGTGATCCGAACAAGGACAAGGCCAAAGACCTCACCGGGAAGGGCGCAGAAGTCGTAAAGGCCGATCTCGACGACGTAGACACCCTCAAGAAGGCGTTTGCGGGAGCGTACGGCGCATACTGTGTAACCAACTTCTGGGAGCACTTCTCCGGAGAAAAGGAAAAGGCACAGGCCAAGAACATGGCCGAGGCGGCGAGCACGGCCGGATTGAAGCACGTTATCTGGTCGACGCTCGAAGACACGCGGAAGCTGATGGCTGCAAACGATACCCGAATGCCGATACTTCAGGAGAAGTACCGCGTCCCGCACTTCGACGCGAAGGCTGAAGCGAACGCCTATTTTGCAGGGCTCCCCGTCACGTACCTCGTGACGTCGTTCTACTGGGACAACCTGTACGCGTTCGGCCTGGGCCCCAAGAAGGGGGATGACGGTGTGTACAGCTGGGCGTTCCCGATGGGCAACAAGCGGCTGGCCGGCATCGCCGTTGAGGACATCGGCAAGGTCGCCTACGGCATCTTCAAGGCCGGGCCGCAGTACATCGGCAAGACCGTCGGCATCGTCGGCGAAAACCTGACCCTCGATCAGATGAGCGAGAAGCTCTCGAAGGGCCTCGGCATCGTCGTCAAGTACCACGCCGTCGAGGCGGACGCATATCGCGGCTTCGGCTTCCCCGGCGCCGACGAGATGGGCAACATGTTCCAGGTCTATCGCGACTTCGAGAAGGAGGTCCTCGGTGCGCGAAGCATCGACGTCACGCGATCGCTCAATCCGTCGTTGCAGACCTTCGATCAGTGGCTCGCCAGGAACAAGAGCAGGATTTCTCTGGTGTAGGTGTTGTTGGCGCATCACGCAGGTCGGCTCTGGGATTCCGGGCGTCGGCAGGGCTCTTAAGGAGGGCAAAATGAAAACCTGTCGAGTCGTCTCCACCGTCGCGGCGGTTCTCGGGGCTTTGAGCCTCGGCTGTTCCACCACCAGGAGCGCGCGTGTCCTCGGCACGCCGTCCAACCTCGGCAACGGCACCGTGGCGAGCTATTCCGAGCTCGATGCCTCCGGCGCCCCGAAGGCGATCGGCGTGGTGTTCTCGGCCAGCGCCCTGGACGCCTTGCCGATGGCGCCGTCCGACGGGCATCGCTGTTTCGACGCCAACAACGACGGCGTGATCGACCTCGCCACCGAATGCTCGGCCTGGCACGAGCGCGTCCTCCCCGTTCCCAGCGAGGCCAGCCGGCGGACGGATGTCCCGTTTAAGTGGGCTTTACTCAACTGGAACCCCCACGGGCACATACCGCCGGGTGTGTTCGACAAGCCTCACTTCGACGTTCATTTCTATATCGAGCCGATCGAGAACATCTTCGCTCTCCAGCGGGGAACCTGCGGCGCCGAATTCCTTCGCTGCGACCAGTTCGCGCTGGCGGGCAAGCCCGTGCCTAGAAATTACGTGCCGCCGAACTTCCAGGACGTGGGGGCAGCCGCGCCGGCCATGGGCAATCATCTCTTAGACCCGACGACTCCCGAGTTCCGCGGCCAACCGTTCACACGCACCTGGATCTACGGGATCTACGACGCCAGGGTCATCTTCTACGAGGAGATGCTGGCCCTCAGCTACATGTTGTCGAAGCCCGACGCGTGCTTCCCGATCCAGTCGCCCGACGCCGTCGCGCTGACCGGGTACTACCCGACCCGGTCGTGCATCCGCTACACGCCCGGGAAGGACGAGTACACCGTCTCCATGGAGGACTTCGTGCTGCGCCAGGCGAGCCCTCCCGGGCCGGTTCGGGATGCGGCGAGCGGCAAGCCGTAGCGCAAGTGAGTTTCCGGCATTCCCGACGACATTGCGCGCCAGTTGGAGGCTCGGTCCGGCCAGGTATCGCGACCGCGCCGTACTACAAGACCTGATTGCTGACAGGAAGCGGGCCAGGATCACCAGGAGCCAGAAGCCGGCGTCTGTGGGGTAGCGGGCAGTCGGACCTGAACGGATAGGCACGATCGGTGTGGGCGAGATCTCGCGAATGCGCCCAGGCTTTGGCAGACCCGGCCGACCCGCGTTATGAGGGTGGGCGAGCGGGGGGATTTTCGGCAGGAGGAGAACCGGGCTCTGATTCCGGCTCTTCGGGCTCGATCCCTTCGATCGGCGGACCGGCCCCCTTTCTCCCTTGCTTTCTTTTCAGCTTCTGCTCCTTCCTCGTCTTCCGCGCCTCTTCCTTTCGTCGTTTTTCCCCCCGATACGGTTGAAACCTTCCTGGCATCCGTGACCTCCCTTCCGCGATCGTTTCCCCTATCGAGCATCTGGGACGACCCCCGGCAGCCCACGCGCCACGCGCCACAGATCCTTGCGGCGAAAGCAGACGGATAGAAGCCGGGGGAACCGAGAATCGACCAGCAGCCTACGCCCTCCAGGTGGCGTTGTCAAGTGTGTTGAGAAGCGGAGCGCTCCCGGACTCCCCGCCTGGCCATGCCTTGACAACCTTGCGCCTCTGTGACATCTTTCGATCGTGATGCAACAGATCGATCGGCTCCAGGAAAAGGCCAAGGGTCTCCCGGATGCGCCGGGCGTCTACCTCTTCCGGGACACGCGCGGGCATGTGCTCTATATCGGCAAGGCGCTGTCCCTAAAGAAGCGCGTCAGCTCCTATTTTGCTGACTCCCCGGGAGGGCCCGAACGGTTTCAGATCGGCCCCATGATCGATCAGATTGCCGATCTCGAGTTCATCCTTACGGAGAACGAGCTGGAGGCCCTGATTCTGGAGAGCAACCTGATCAAGAATCACAGGCCCCGATACAATATCGTCCTGAAGGACGACAAACACTACCCGTTCCTCAGGCTTGACCCGAATGACCCGTTCCCCTGGGTGCAGGTGGTCCGCCGGATCAAGGACGATGGCGCGCTCTACTACGGCCCCTATGTCCCTTCGACGGCGATGTGGGACGTGCTGGCTCTCGTCAACAAGACGATCCCCCTCCGGAAATGCCGATCGATCGAGGGGAGGAAGCTGTGCCTGGAGTACCATCTCGGGCGTTGCCTCGGTCCGTGCGAGGGCCTGATCGGCCGGAAGGAGTACGGCGAGCTGGTGGACCAAGCGCGGTTGCTCTTGGATGGCAAAGATCAGGAGCTCACCAAGCGACTCAAGGAACGGATGCATCAGGCGGCCGAAAGCCTGGAGTTCGAGCAGGCGGCGAAGTATCGCGATCAGATCGCCTCGCTGCGCCAGGTGTTCGAGCGCCAGAAGGTGATCTCGCCAAGGGGCGAGGACCTGGATGTCTTCGGGCTGGCCCACGAGGCACGCGAGGCCCAGGTCCAGCTTTTCCTGATCCGGCGGGGCAGGCTCATCGGCCGCGAGACGTTCACCTTCGAGTTGGGCGCTGAGACCCCAAGCGGCCTTCTGGCCTCTCTTCTCAAACAGTTCTACGTCGGGTCGCGCGACATCCCCAAGGAGATCTTGCTGTCGCATCCCCTGGAAGACGCCTCCCTCATCGCGGCGTGGCTGGCATCCCGGGCGAACCGCCACGTGGAGTTGCTGGCGCCCCAGCGGGGGCGCAAAGCGCGACTGGTCCAGATGGCGCAGAGGAACGCACAGGAGGCCCTCGCGCTCAGTCTTCGGTCCTCCCAGAGCCGGGAGGCCGCGCTGAGTGAGTTGCAGGAGGCGCTGGGCCTTACTGGACTGCCGCGGCGGATCGAGGCCTACGACATCTCCAACATCTCGGGAACACTGGCGGTCGGTTCCCAGGTGGTGTGGGAGGATGGTAAGCCTAAGAAATCAGCCTACAGGCGATACAAGATCAACACGGTGGAGGGGCCGGACGATTTCGCCATGATGGCTGAAGTCCTGCAGCGGCGCCTTCAAAAAGCCCAGGAGATGCCGCTTCCCGACCTGATCCTCCTCGACGGGGGCCGGGGCCAGCTTAACGCCGCGCTCGGCGTCGCCAGGAAGCTCGGATTCGATTCGCTTCAGATGGTCAGCCTGGCCAAGGAGGAGGAACTGGTGTTCCACCCCGCGCGGCCAAAGCCGATCGCGCTGCCGGAGCGGTCAAGGGCCAGGCAGCTTCTCCAGCAGATCCGCGACGAATCCCATCGGTTTGCCGTCACGTACCACCGTGCGCTGCGAGGCAAGTCGGGGCTCCGCTCCCTCCTGGACGACATCCCGGGGATCGGCGCCAAGCGCAGGCGCGCATTGCTCAGCCACTTTGGAAGCCTGCGTCGCCTGCGGGAGGCCAGCATCGAGGATCTCCGGCGAACCGCCGGGGTTTCCGAATCGCTCGCCACGACCATCCACGATGTGCTCGGCGCAGTGAGCGCCTAGCCTTGCAAGTCATGCCCTATCCTGCTCTGCTTCTTTGTAAAGAGGGCCGCGGCGAGGTTTCTTGCTCCCCCTCCTTTGTTGAGTGCTTAGCCTTCCCCTCCTTTGTAAGGAGGGGCGCGGGGAGGTAGATGCCTCATCCGCTCTACCCCACCCAACCTCCCCTTACAAAGGGGAGGAGGAGTGATGGGGGCCTTACAAAGGGGAGGGGCATTTTCTGACAAGCACGGCCTATTAGCAACTATTAGCAACGGGAGGGATGAATGCCCCGTGAAGTGATTCAGACCGACAAGGCGCCACGGGCGATCGGCCCCTACGCGCAAGCCATAAAGGTCGATGGTCTCCTCTTCACCTCGGGCCAGATCGCCCTCGACCCGACGACGGGAAAGTTGATCGACGGCGACATCTCGGCCCAAACCAGGCGAGTTCTGGAAAACCTGAAGGCTGTCCTTGAGTCCGGCGGCAGCTCACTGAATCAGGTTGTCAAAGCGACCGTCTACCTGATCGACCTCTCCGCCTTTTCCAAAATGAACGAGGTCTATGCCGAATACCTGGGACACGTGAAGCCGGCCCGCTCCACGGTCGGTGTGGCCAGCCTTCCGCTGGGCGCCAGCGTCGAGATCGATCTCATCGCGATCACTGCGTAAATCGTCATTACCCCCAAAAGTCCCCCTCACCTTCATCCTCTCCCCCAAGGGGGGCGAGGGTCTTCAAAGACTTCACTCACCCGCACGACTTCCGGAAGAGCCAATTTTGTTTCCCCTCTCCCCACAGCTGGGGAGAGGGTCAGGGTGAGGGGTCGTTTTACAGCCGCCGGCCTACTGCCTCTGCCAACGGTCTGAGCTCTTCCATCAACCGTCGAAACTTTTCAAGCTTCAGCGACTGGACACCATCCGATTGGGCCTCCTCCGGCCTCGGATGGACCTCGATCAGAAGCCCATCGGCGCCGCATGCGATCCCGGCCTTCGCCATCGGCGCCACATACTCCCAGTGGCCCGTGCCGTGGCTGGGATCGACGATGACCGGCAGGTGGGTCAGTTTATTGAGGACAGGGACCGCGTTCAAATCCAGCGTGAAGCGCGTGCTGGTTTCGAAGGTCCGGATCCCTCGCTCGCAGAGGACCACGTTGTAGTTGCCTTCGGAGAGGATATACTCCGCGGCCATCAGGAACTCTTTGATCGTGGTCGCCATGCCCCGCTTGAGCAGGACCGGTTTGCCCACCTCGCCGACCTTCTTCAGGAGGGCAAAGTTCTGGGCGTTCCGGGCGCCGATTTGAAGGATGTCGGCGTACTCCGCCACCAGCTCCGCATCCATGGGGTTCACCACCTCAGTGACGATCTTCAGGCCGGTCTCCGCTCGGGCCAGATCCAGGAGCTTCAGCCCTTCCTCCGCCAGCCCCTGAAACGAGTAGGGCGACGTCCGTGGCTTGAAGGCGCCGCCCCGCAGGACTGTGGCACCCGCAGCCTTGACCGCCCTAGCGGTCTCCAGCATCTGCGACTCGCTCTCCACCGAGCAGGGGCCGGCCATGACGACCACACTCTTCCCGCCGATCTCAAGATCGCCGACCTTGACCACGGTCTTGGCGGGCTTGACTTCCCGGCTGGCCAGCTTGAACGGTTGGAGAATGGGGACAATGCTCTCAACGCCCGGCATCGACTCCAGCGACTGGAGGCGAGCCTTGCCCCGCTCGTCACCCACAGCCCCCATGACCGTTCGTTGCGTGCCTCGAATCACATGCGACTTGTATCCAAGTTCCTCGATCCGCTGGATGACCTCCTGAATCTGCTCCTCTCGAGCGCCGGTCTTCATTACGATAATCATGTCCTCCTCCTCAACGCAAAAGCCACGGCCTGTTATGGTCCGTGGCTTCCCAACAAGCAAAAGGCCACGGGGTTTCTTTGTCTGCCCCGTGGCCCAAGCAATTACACGATACGGTCGCTACCTTGGACTGGCCCCGGGGCAGACGCCCGTAAAGTAAAAGCGCCACGCAATGCGAATCAGATTCTGACACTTCATGCTCATCGGCCTACCAGTCACACAGTCAGTCAACCTGTCTCTTGTGTTTTTACTACGTTAGGCGGACGGTGTCAAGAGCCAATATACATTTTGTCTTGACATAAAATGTAAAGCGCTTTACTCTTTACTACATGAAAAGTGTGATCTCCTCCAAGGGACAGGTGACAGTGCCGGCGGAAATCCGGGAGAAACTCGGACTGCTGCCGGGGACCGTCGTGACCTTTCAGATTTCCGACGAGGGAGCTCTGCTGAGGAAGGGTGCGCCGGGCGCACACCCGGTTGACGTGGTGTACGGGAAGCTCAGGCTGCGCCGCCCGGTGGACGATCTGCTGGATGAGATGCGCGGTCCTCGGCCGGGGACAGGGTGAGGACGGCCCTCGATTCGTCGGTGCTGTTGGATGTCCTCGCCGCCGATGCCGCCTTTGGGGATCGATCGCGCGAGGCGCTACGGGCAGCGTACAACTCCGGCGCGCTGCTCGCGTGCGACGTGGTGTGGGCCGAGGTGCGAGCCCACTTCCGGAGCGAGGAGTCCTTCAGCGAAGCGCTTACCCTGCTCGGCGTACGCTTTGACCCGATTTCCCACGACGCGGCGCGCCTGGCAGGTAAACTTTGGCGCGAGCACCGCGCGAAGAACCCGTCTGCCCGAGACCGGCTCATCCCGGATTTCCTGGTGGGCGCACACGCCCGCCTCCAGTCGGATGCGCTGCTGACCCGCGACCGCGGCTTCTATCGGCGGTACTTTTCAGGCCTCCGAGTCATCGACCCCTCGCACGACTAAGAGCTTATCCTTAAATAATTCATAGCTTTCGAATCCCCCTTTGAAAAAGGGGGAATTAGGGGGATTTGCCTTGGGACGCCTTGGGAAAATCCCCCCTCACCCCCCTTTTGAAAGGGGGGAATCCTATTTACGGATAAGCTCTAAGGACGCCGGGACCGACCGCTCCCGCCGGAACGCGTCCTGGCCATCTTCCAGGATGGTTCCAGTTTGTGGAGCCTGACACTCGTCTGCTAATCGAAGACCCCCGATCGCTTCTGCCTACGAGCACCCCACCGTGTTGACCGCATCAGTGCCCTCGATCGCCTGGCCGCCGGTCGTCTCCGCGGTCAGGACCGCCTGGGTGTCGCCACATCATGCTGCCCCCCCTTGTGAACGGAAAACCGCCCATCGACGGTTGCGGAGAATGCGCAACAACGACACGTTCAAGTGGCGCTCCTGTTTCTCCTTGATTTTACGGAAGATCGTGAGGATAATTGAGCGTAACAAGAAAGGAGGTCAACTCGTGGAGACCGCGTACCGCAGAGAGGAAATCATTTCGTCGTCGAGGGCATCGAAACAATTTGGGGAGGTGTTGAACGAGGCCAAACGGACGGGGCGCGTAGTGCTGTCTCGCAATAACCGCCTGGAGGCCGTTATCCTTCCGATCGAAGAGTACGAAGGGATCGTGGAAGACCTAGAACATCTCCTGATCGCCCTTGAAATCCAGGATAGAAAGGGGCGGGATCGCGGCAAGAGAGTCTCCTGGCAGTCGCTGAAAGCGAAGTATGGCCTATAGGATCGAGTTTCTGCCGGAGGCCGCGCGGGAGTTCGACGCTCTCGACGGCTCGTTGAGAAAGATCGCAGCGAAGCAGATAGACAAACTTGCGGAGGGGCCTGACCTTGGGAAACCTCTTGGCAAACGCATGGGGATCGATCTCACCGGGTATCGAACGATCTACTTCGCAAAGAAGGGATATCGGATTGTCTACGAGATCCAGCGCAAGGAAGTCGTCATACTCATTATAGGGATCGGAAGGCGCGAGAGAGCAGAGATCTACAGAGAGGTCGCCAAGCGTCTGAAACAGTAGGGCAGAGTCCCTCCCGAAGACATCCTCACACCTTCAAGCGCGTCGCCTCAGAAGTCTTCACCAGACTGGATCACCCCTCAGGCTCGAGGGTGGCCACATAGGGAAGAGCCCGGCCTTCACCGGCGGCATCGAGACCGTAGCCGATCACCCAGACATCGGGCACCTCAAAACCGACGTAGTCGCCCGTGATCGGGACCTCGCGGCGACTCGGCTTGTCGAGGAGAACGCAGATCCGAAGCCACGTCGGACCCCTCGCCGCCAGCCGCTCTCGGGCCAGGCTCAACGATCGTCCGGTATCCAAGATATCATCGACAAGGAGGACAGCCTGTCCCGACACGTCCAGCGTGATATCCTTGACGATCTTGACCAGGCCACTCGGCTCGGTCGTGGCGCCATAGTGCGAGAGCGCCATGAAGTCCACCTGGGGGTCCACATTGAGCCGATTCAGCGCCCGAACCAGATCGGCGACAAAGATGAAACTGCCGGTAAGGATGCCGATGACGAGCAAGGCAGGATCGGAAAGGTCCTTCGATATGGCTGCGGCAAGCTGCCCCACGCGCGCGGCGATGGTCGTCTCGTCGAAGAGGATCCGATGCCTCAGCACATGCTCCACACGGCACGGTTTCCCCTCATCCTGTCCTTCTCCCCTGAGGGGAGAAGGTGCAGTTGAAGGGGAGGGCAAGAACGCGTTACCGGCCGGGGAGGCCGGGCTCGGTGAGCTTGATCGGGTCGAGGATCTGGGCGATCTGATCCTCGGTAAGCAGCTTCTCATCGCGCACGACGTCGATAATCGTCTTCTGCTCTCGGAGCGCGCGCTTGACCACCTCGGCCGCCCTGGCATAGCCAATGTGCGTGTTCAGCGCCGTCGCCAGGGCCATGCTGCTTTCGGCGTAGCGGCGACAGCGGTCGGCGTCGGCGACGATGCCGACGACGCAGCGGTCGATGAAGGCGCGGAGGGCGTTCTTCAGGATCTCGATCGAATGGTGGAGGTTGTAGGCCATCACCGGCATCATCACGTTCAGCTCAAGCTGGCCGGCTTGCACCGCCATCGCGACGGTCAGGTCGTTGCCGATCACCTGGAAACAGACCATATTGAGCATCTCGGCCATGGAGGGGTTGACCTTGCCCGGCATGATCGAGGAGCCGGGCTGGACAGCGGGAAGCACGATCTCGGCGAACCCTGTGGTGGGGCCTGAGGCAAGGAGGCGAAGGTCATTGCAGATGCGGGTCAACTCGAGCGCCAGCAGCCGCAGGGCGGATGAGGCTTCGGCGATCGGCAGGTTTGACTGCATCGCCTCCCGCATATCGGGCGCGTTGCGCCAGTTGATGTTGGTCCAGGCGCGCAGGTGCTCCACGAGCTTGAACCGATACTGCGGGTGAGTGTTGAGGCCGGTGCCGGCGGCGCTGCCGCCTATCCCCAGCTCCTCAAGCGAGCGGGCGGCGGCGGCGATCAGCTCCCGGCACTTTCCGATCGTCACCGCGTAGGCCGCAAACTCCTGCCCAAGCCTGATCGGGACCGCATCCTGCAGATGTGTCCGAGCCGACTTCAGGATCCCGTCGAACTCCTTCGCCTTCGCGCCCAGGGCCGTCTCCAGATCACTCAGGACCGGAAGCAGCTCCTGCAGCAGCAGGCGAGCGGCGATCCGCATCGCGGTCGGGATCACGTCGTTCGTGGACTGGGCCATGTTCACGTGGTCATTGGGGTGAACGATGGTGTGGTCGCCCTTCTTTCCACCCAGCAGCTCGATGGCCCTGTTGGCGAGAACCTCGTTGACGTTCATGTGGAATGAGGTCCCGGCGCCCATCTGATAAACATCCACGACAAAGTGATCGCGGAGCTTTCCGGCCAGCACCTCATCTGCGGCCGCTCCGATCGCCTTGCTCACCTCCGGCTTGAGCAGCCCAAGCTCGGCGTTGGCGAAGGCAGCCGCCTTCTTGACCATGGCCATCGCCTCCACCATCCGTGCGTGCTTCCTGAGTCCGCTGATGGGGAAGTTCTCCATCGCCCGCACCGACTGGAGGCCATAGTACGCGTCAGCCGGGACCTCTTTCTGCCCCAATGAGTCCTTCTCGATTCGCGTCGCCATCCGTGTGTCTCCTCCGCTCGCCTCGGTGATTTTCGCTACCACGTCTCGCAGGCATGATCCTTTCCATCGGACAATCATGCGACGAAGAGATAGCCGCATTATGTCATAGGAGGAGCGGCTTGAGCAAATATCTCTCCATGAGGTGAATCGCTTGCCCGCCACGGGGCAGCGTAGTAGAATAGCCTCCCGCATGATCGCTGCTTCGAAAGCCCCGCGTCATTCCCACTGTCACCCTGAGCGGAGCGAAGGATCTCGGAGATTCTTCGCTGCGCTCAGAATGACAGGAAAGGGGGAGGCCACGGAGTTTCATGCAAACGGGCGTGGCGCAGATGCATGAGGTATTGCATTGCAACCGAGAGGAGGAGAGGATGGCACTGAAAGAGTTCGCCGGGGTGTACTACGAGGAGGCGTTGGACGAGAAAACGCGCCAATTGGTCGCCATGGCGGCGATGGCCGCGGCCGGCTGCACCTCGTGAGTGGGTGCCCGCTTCGCGGCCGCGAAGCAAGCAGGCGCCAGCACGGCGGAGATCATGGAGGCGCTCTACCTGGCGATGCGCGCCTCGGCCAGGGCCGCCTGGACAACCATCAAGACCGGCATCGAGGGGATTGACCAGGAGGTCAAGGGAATGAAGGCGCAATACGAGGCGGAGATGGCGGCTGCCAAGAGGTAGAAGGCCTTGCCTGTCCTGAGCCATGCCGAAGGGCACAGCATCGGGGAGGAGGGGCGAAATGCGCCTCGCTGACAGCGAGCGATGCGGCCTCTTCCTAGATTTCGATCACACCCTCTTCGATACCGACCGTTTCTTCTGGGTCGATCTCAAGTCCG
>CAZCMC010000036.1:0-10884 GCA_964499665.1 uncultured bacterium
CGGAGTCGCGCCTTGCTACGCTCGCTTCTTGGACCGGCAAGCATACCTACCAACTTAGAGCTTATCCGTCAATAGGATTCCCCCCTTTCTAAAGGGGGGTGAGGGGGGATTTTCCCAAGGCGTCCCAAGGCAAATCCCCCTAGTTCCCCCTTTTTCAAAGGGGGATTCGAAAGCTATGAATTATTTAAGGATAACCTCTTAGCGTGAAACCGTTAATGGTAGACAAGCGATGATCCTTGATTCGCTCCGCCTGGAGATCGAATCGTTTCTCCGGGAGCTGGAAGAGGAAGAGTATCAGCAGCGGGCAGGGCTGAGCGCGCGTAGCCAGGTCGCCAGGATCTACGACCGGTACGAGCGGCTCTGGCAGCCGACACGAGTCGAGCAGGTGCGTACAGTGATGGCCGCAGGTGCCTCGACCCATGGGCCGCGCCTTCTGCTCGAATTCTTGACCCATGCCTCGTTGGAGGCCGAGGCCCGAGACCTGACCGACCGCTTCTTGAGCGAAGAGGCGGCGGCCTCCTTGGCGGTTGAGGAGAGAACGGTACCTTTGCGTGGCGCCGAGGTTGCCATTCGGGAGGAGGGCGACCGAGCCCGACGATCACGCCTCGAGCGGGCCCGCATCGAGGCGATCGATCGGCTGAACCCGGTGCTCCGGGAGCGGCTCGCTCGCCTTCAGGAGGGCGTGTCCCGCCTCGGCAGCGTCAGCTACCCTGCCCTCTGGGAGGAGCTGTCCGGGATTCGTCTCGATGACCTCGAGAAACTGATGCAGGGGCTGCTCGCGCGGACCGAGGAGATGTACACCGATGTCCTGAAGTGGATGCTGAAGCGGACGCTCGGCATCCCGCTCGCCGAGGCGAAGCGTCACGACCTGGCCCGCCTGTTCCGGGCGGCGGAGTTCGATCGGCTCTTGCCGCCTGGTGGGATCCGCGTGGCTGCGGAGGCGGCCGCGCAGAAGATGCGAATCGACCCCAGGGCGGGCGGGCGGATCACGATCGATGCCGAAGTGCGGCCGGCGAAAACCTCTCGCGCCTTCGTCGCCCCCATCGAGGTCCCCCACCGGGTGATCTTGGTGGTTCGGCCCAGCGGGGGATGGGGTGACGCTCAGGCGTACCTGCACGAGTTGGGGCATGCGCTCCACTTCGCCAATACCGACCCCACCCTCCCGGTCGAATTCCGCCGACTGGGCGACGCCTCCCTCACAGAGGCATACGCCTTCTTGCTGGAGGGCCTTCTGTTGGAGCCCGGGTTCGCGCGGCAGTTCCTTGAGATTCCCCGAGAGCGGGACCTCCTCCGCGTCATCGCCCTCCATAAGCTCTACCTGCTCAGGCGGTACGCCGCCAAGCTCCTCTACGAACGCAGCCTGTACGATGGCTTGTCCGAGGCCAAGATGGCCGAGGCGTACCGAGATCTACTCTCGCGGGCAACCGCGGCCGAGTTTCCATCGGAGCTGTACCTGTACGATGTAGACCCGGCGTTCTACGTCGCCCGGTACCTGCGGGCTTGGCTGTTCGAGGCGCAGCTCAAGGAGCAGCTCTACGAGCGGTTCGACGCGGAGTGGTACCGAAACGACCGGACCGGCCCCTTCCTCCTGGACCTCTGGCGTCAAGGACTTGCTCCTGCACCGGAGCGCCTCGCCGAGCAGCTCAACCTAGGCCCCCTCGAGCTCGACCCGCTCATCCGGAGCGTCTCCCGCCACCTGAACTGATCTGCTCCCATCCCGGCACTCAACTGACTGATTGTGTCGTGAAACGGCATCGATCCCCCCCTCACCTTCGTCCTCTTCCCCAGTGGGGGAGAGGAGTTCCCTTTCACAGCTCCCACACTGGGGGAGAGGAGTTCTCTCTTGTAGCTCCCCTCTCCCCTCTGGGGAGAGGGTTCGGGTGAGGGGCTCCCGCTTGCCCTCCCTGCCGGTGCTGTCTCCCCCGCTCCTTCATCCTCTCGTCCAATGGGTGAGGGCAAGAGTGAATGGGCACTTGATCCCCGATTCGGAGTGTGGTAGGTACGGACGCGCGCGACGGACCTTCCGCAACGAAAATCCCTCGCGGCGACGTTCACATCTCCAGGGAATCCGCACCCTCACGATGCGCGCCGACCGCGTTTCGCCTTGACAGTATCGCGCCGCTTTCGCTATAGTCGGCCGGGAGTAACAGGAATGTTCAGGGTTCACGTCGCACGCGAGACAGACACATGAAGAAGCGGCACCTTTTGGCTCCAGGCCCGACGCCGGTCCTCCCCGAAGCGCTTCTGGCGATGGCCAGGCCGATCATTTACCACCGCGGCCCGGAGTATGAAGCGCTCCTGGCCCGAGTCCGGGAAGGGCTGAAGATCCTCTTCCAAACCAAGAACGAAGTCCTCCTGTTTACCTCGTCCGGGACCGGCGGTATGGAAGGCGCGGTGGTGAACACCCTCTCTCCGGGAGATCGAGCCCTGGTGATCCGCGGCGGGAAGTTCGGCGAGCGCTGGGGCGAGATCTGCGAGGCCTATGGTGTGCAGGCGCAGTACATCGATGTGGAATGGGGTCGAGCCGTGGAGCCTGAGCGTGTGGCGGCAGCCCTGAAGGCCGATCCCACCATCAAGGCGGTCTTCGCCACCCACAGCGAGAGCTCCACCGGCGTTCTACACGACGTTGAGGCGATCGCCCGGATCGTCCGGGCAACGCCCGCGATTCTCGTCGTGGACGCCATCACAAGCGTGGGGGTGGTGGACCTGCCGATGGATGCCTGGGGGGTAGACGTCGTCGTGGGCGGCTCCCAGAAATCGTTGATGATCCCGCCGGGCCTCGCGTTCTGTGGGGTTTCGGACAAGGCCTGGGCCATGGTCGAGCGATCCCGCCTCCCGAAGTTCTATTTCAACTTCACGGCAGAGCGGAAGAGCTTGGAGAAGAACCAGAACGCCTTCACGCCTGCGGTCTCATTGGTCGTGGGGCTCCACGAGTCCCTTGCCGCGATCAGGGCCGAGGGCTTGCCCGCCGCCTTTGCCCGCCATGACCGACTTGCCAGGGCCACCCGAGCCGGCGTCAGGGCGCTCGGGCTCGAGCTGTTCGCCGAGCGGCCGACTCCGGCCCTGACCGCCGTCACGGTCCCGCAAGGTATCGAGGCAAGCGCCATCGTCAAGATGCTCCGGACGGCCCACGGCATCACCATCTCGGGTGGGCAGACCAGGGTCAAGGGAAAGATCTTCCGCCTGGCCCACCTGGGATATGCCGATGAATCCGACGTCATCGTCTGCCTGTCGGCGCTCGAGCGGACGCTGAACGACCTGGGCTACCCGATCAAGCTTGGAGACGGCGTGCGGGCGGTCCAGGAAGTCCTGGCCCGAGCAGGTTGAACGCTCGTTCGGCGGGTTGCCTTTTCCCATCACACAGACGAACCAGCTCAGTCGAGGAAGCCGAGTGCGAATCCTTGTGACCGATGGCCTCTCCCCGCGGGGTATCGAGGTCCTGCGCCAGACCGAGAAGATCGAGGTCGATGTGCGGCAACGGTTGAGCAGCGACGCGCTGCTTGCCTGCATCGACAACTACGATGGCCTGATCGTCCGCAGCGCCACCAAGGTGACCGCGCCGATCCTGCAGGCCACCCGCCGACTCAAGGTGGTGGGCCGAGCGGGCGTCGGGGTGGACAATGTGGACGTCGAGGCGGCGACAGCTCGCGGGATCTTGGTGATGAACGCCCCGAGCGGCAATACCTTGACGACCGCCGAGCACACCTTTTCCCTCCTCCTGGCCCTGGCCAAGAATGTCCCGCAGGCCACTGCCTCGATGAAGGGCGGCCGGTGGGAGAAGGGCGTCTTCCTGAGCGTCGAGGTGGCGGGCAAGACGCTGGGGGTGATCGGCCTGGGACGGATCGGGAGCGAGGTCGCCAGACGCGCCAAGGGGTTCACGATGCGCGTCATCGCCTTCGACCCGTTCATCTCCGAGGAGGCGGCGAAGGCGCTCGGGGTGGAGTTGGTGGAGATACCCGACCTGTTCCGGAGATCGGATTTCATCTCTATCCACACTCCCCTGACACCTGAAACCCACCATCTGATCGATGGCAAGGCGATTGCCCAGATGAAGCCTGGCGTCCGGATCGTCAACTGCGCCCGTGGTGGGATCATCGATGAGGCGGCCCTGGCGGAAGCGTTGAAGACCGGCAAGGTCGCGGGCGCCGCCCTGGACGTGTTTGAGCAGGAGCCGATCACCAACTCGCCCCTCTTCGGCTTGAGCAACTTTATCTGCACCCCTCACCTCGGCGCCGCGAGCGAAGAGGCGCAGGAGAATGTCGCTGTCGAGATCGCCCAACAGGTCGTCGATTACCTCCAGAAAGGGCTCATCAGGAATGCCGTGAACGCCCCGTCGATGGACCCGGAACTGTACAAGGCGCTCCAACCGTACCTTACCCTGTCAGAGAAGCTGGGCCGCCTGGCCTCTCAGCTTGCGGAGGGGCGGATGCAGGAGATCCGGATCGACTACCGGGGCGAGATCGCCGGCTACGACCCCGCGCCGCTGACGGCCGCCGTCGTCAAGGGCGCGCTGGATCCCTTCATGGAGGATGCGGTCAACTACGTCAATTCGCTCGCCCTGGCGAAGGGCCGGAGCATCCGGGTCATCGAGAGCAAGGTGCTGGAAGAGGCTGACTACACGAGCCTCATCACCGTGGCGGTCAAGAGCGACCGTGGCACCAGCGAAGTCGCCGGGACCCTCTTCAGTCATAGGGAGCCCAGGGTCGTCCGGATCAATGAATTCCGTCTGGAGGCCATCCCGGAAGGGTACCTGCTGATCTTCTCCAACCTCGACGTGCCGGGTGTCATCGGGACGATCGGCACCCTGCTTGGAAGAAACCAGGTCAACATCGCCGGAATGCAGTTGGGGCGGGAGCGGCCGGGCGGCCGGGCCTTATCAGTGGTCAACGTGGATACCCCCATTCCCACCCACGTCCTGGAGGAGATCCGGTGCCTGCCCAATATCGTCTTCGTGAAGCTCGTAAAGGCCTGAGTGGAGATGAAGCCGTCGGCCATCAGCCGTCAGTTATCAGCCAGAACGTAAACGCTGATCGCTGATCGCTGACTGCTGATAGCTGATTAGTTATGGACGAGCGAGATTTTCTTTCCAGAACCGCCATCCCAAAAGGGGTCCGGGTCTTTCCGCCCGAGGAGACCGCGCTTCGGCGATGGGCCGAGCGTCGCATCCTCTCGGTTTTTGAGCGATGGGGGTTCCGGGAGGTCATCACGCCGACCTTCGAATACCTGGAGGTCTTCTCCCCGGACTCCGGCGAAGAGGAAGGCGAGAAGATCTTCAAGTTCGTAGACCGGCAGACCGGCCGCTTGCTGGCACTGCGGTACGACCCCACCCCGCAGGTGGCGCGCCTGGTGGCGACCAGTCTTCGCCATCGCCCCCTTCCCCTGCGCCTGTCGTATGCGACGAGCGTCTTCCGCTACGAGGCCCCTCAGGCCGGCCGGCAGCGCGAGTTCGTCCAGCTCGGGGTGGAGCTGATCGGCCTCGAGCGACCCGAGGCTGATGCTGAAATGGCGGCCATGGCGGTGGAGGTGTGTCAGGCCCTCGGGCTGCGTCGCTTCCAGATCGATGTCGGGCAGGTGGAGTTCGTGCGGGGGCTGGTCGATGCCCTTCGAGTCACTCCCGACCAGCGCCGGCAGCTCGTGTCGGCCATCAGGCGGAAAGACGCCTTCGAGCTGGACCGGCTCCTGGGAGGGCTGAACGCGGACCAGGGGGTGAAGCAGGCTGTCCTTGACCTGCCGACCCTCTATGGTGGCAAGGAGATCCTGGCTCGCGCTGCGCGGCTGGCGGCCAACCGCCGCTCTCAGGAGGCCCTGGACAACCTGACCCGGGTCTACGAGATCCTGGAACACTACGGTCTCGCGGATCACGTGATCATCGATCTCGGCGAGGCACGCGCCTTTGAGTACCACACCGGCGTCACCTTCGTCGCGTTCGCCCATGGCTTGGGCTCGGAGATCTCTCGCGGCGGCCGGTACGACAACCTGATCGGCCGCTTCGGCTACCCCTGCCCCGCCACCGGATTCGCGTTCGAGCTGGACCAGGTCCTGCTGGCCGTGGCTGCCGGGGGGAGCCCCCCCGTCGTGGCCGGCCCGGGATTCCTCATCATCGACTTCAACCCGGACAAACGCCACGCCCTGCGCGTCGCTCGGACCCTCCGAGAGCAGGGGTACTCGGCCGCACGGGACATCATCAAGCGCGATCTGGAAGGCTCGCTCGACTACGCGAAGGCTTCCGGGATTGGCCGGGCCATTGTGCTTGGCTCGCCGGGTGTCGGCCAGGACGAGCTGATCCTCAGGGACCTGGCCTCCGGTGCCGATGAGCGCGTTCCCATCGAGCGGTTCTGCAACGACGTTGAACGAGGGGAGCGGCGATGGCCAACGTAATCGTCGTCGGCACGCAGTGGGGCGATGAGGGGAAGGGCAAGGTCGTCGATCTCCTCTCAGAACATTTCGATGCCGTGGCCCGTTACCAGGGCGGGACCAACGCCGGCCACACGGTCGTCGTCGGAGATGAGAAGATCGTGCTCCACCTGGTCCCGTCAGGGGTCCTCAGGAAGGGGAAGGTCTGCATCCTGGGCAACGGCGTGGTCATCGATCTGCTTGCCCTGATCCAGGAGATCGACCAGCTTGTCAGGCTGCATGTCAAGATCGACGAGAACTTCTTCATCAGCAAGAACGCGCACCTGGTTCTGCCCTATCACAAGCTCCTGGACGCCGAGCTGGAACGGCTCCGAGGAGGGCGGCGGATCGGGACCACCAGGCGGGGAATCGGTCCGGCGTACGTGGACAAGATGGCGAGGACGGGGATTCGCATCGGTGATCTGACCGACCCCACGCTCTTCAGGGAGCGATTGCGCGCCAATCTGGAGGAGAAGCAGGCCCAGTTTCCGCACCACCAGGAGCTCCGAGAGCTCGATGGGGAAAAGGTCGCCGCAGAGCAGATCGAGCAGTTCGAGCGAGTCCGCGGTTTCCTGGTGGACAGCTCTCTCGTGATTCACGACCTGATCCGGGCCGGCAAGAGCATCCTCTTCGAAGGGGCCCAGGGGACCCTCCTGGACGTCGATCTCGGGACCTACCCGTTCGTCACGTCATCCAGCGCCACGGCAGGGGGCGCCTGCACCGGGACCGGGATCAGTCCTTTAGCGATCGACGGCATTCTCGGGGTCACCAAGGCCTATACAACCCGCGTCGGCGAGGGCCCGTTCCCGACCGAGCTGGCCGACGCTACGGGCGAGTGGCTTCGTGAGCGGGGCCAGGAGTTCGGGGCAACGACGGGCCGGCCGAGGCGGTGCGGCTGGTTTGATGCGGTCGCCGTCCGCTACAGTGTCCGGGTCAACGGCCTTTCGGCCATTGCCCTGATGAAGCTGGATGTCCTGGACGCCTGCGATTCGATCCGGATCTGCACCGGGTATCGGCGAAAGGGCGAGCTGTATCAAGAGTTCCCGAACGAAACAGGTCTGCTGAAAACGTGCGAGCCGATCTACGAAGAGATGCCCGGTTGGATGGAGAGCATCGCCGGCATTGCTTCGTACGATCGCCTCCCGGTCCTCTGCCGAGCCTATGTGGAACGCCTTGAAGCGCTGTCCGGGGTCGAAGCCGGCCTCATCTCCACGGGACCGCGCCGGGACCAGACGATCTTGCGAGCGACACCGACGATGCAACGCTGGAGGCTGGCGAAATAGGCCCGTTGAGTCCTAAGGTCCCTTTCACCCCCGCTCATCCTGAGTCCTTCGACAGCTTTCTCTGATTCAAGTTGACCCTGGACATTCCCTGCGATAAGCTTCCTTCGGATAGTTGCCTTACTAGCACGCACACCAATTTGACCCGTTAGCTCAGTCGGTAGAGCTCCTGCCTTTTAAGCAGGGAGTCCGGGGTTCGAGTCCCCGACGGGTCACCAGCACAGCCTGGAGCCTGATGTCCCAACCCACTCTTTACGAAACCATGCGCGTCGCGCCCCCTGACTGTTCTTATCCATCGTTGTCCAATCCGGTCTTCTTTGTTTCTTCGGGAGTGCATGAGCTGATTCTATTCCCTCGGCGTTGCCTGATGGAGTCCCAATAGGGTGATGGGTGTCTCAGAATGTGCCTGCTCTGATCTCGAGCAGATCAAGCAGATACGGATCCAGAACCACCTTGCTGAGCGCATCTATTAGGTTGGATGTACTTGACTGCGTATGAAGATGCGTGTTATAAAACACCGTGTTATAAAACACCTTGAAAGGAGGAATGCCAGGATGCCGGACTTCAAGGTACTGAGAACACTGCCTACGATCGCCACCCTCTTTCTCCTGAGTTTCCTCGTCGGCTGTGCGAGCCTAGGGTTGGAGTACGCCCCAAAGCGGAACTACCTGTATTATCACAAGGAGCTGCCGGCCGCAGAGAGAGCCGTGGAGGCGGCGAGGCGAGCCGGTAAGGACAGGGAATGCCCGGACGAGTTTAAAGCAGTTGAGAAGCTGAAAAACGATGCCTACGAGGTTTACTGGGCGTGCCGCACCAACGAAGCAATCGCAATGGCCAATGAGGCGGCAAAGAGGGCGAATGCTCTTTGCCCCCCGAAAAAAGTAGTCCTGCCGCCCCCTGCGCCCAGCGTGTCCCTCTCTGCGAACCCGGCCGCGATCCAGCAGGGCCAGTGCGCGACCCTGATGTGGACCTCGGCGAATGCCGCCAGCGCCTCGATCGACCAGGGAGTTGGAAAGGTGGATCCCAGCGGGTTGCAGCAGGTCTGTCCCGGTAGCACGACGCCATACACGATCGCCGCGGTCGGCGAGGGCGGATCTCGATCGGCATCAACGACGGTCAGCGTGACCGCGCCGCCTGCGCCCACCGTGTCCCTCTCGGCGAGCCCGGCCACGATCGTTCAAGGTCAGTGCGCGACCCTGATGTGGACCTCGGCGAATGCCGCCAGCGCCTCGATCGACCAGGGAGTTGGAAAGGTGGATCCCAGCGGGTTGCAGCAGGTCTGTCCCGGTAGCACGACGCCATACACGATCGCCGCGGTCGGCGAGGGCGGATCTCGATCGGCATCAACGACGGTCAGCGTGACCGCGCCGCCTGCGCCCACCGTGTCCCTCTCGGCGAGCCCGGCCACGATCGTTCAAGGTCAGTGCGCGACCCTGATGTGGACCTCGGCGAATGCCGCCAGCGCCTCGATCGACCAGGGAGTTGGAAAGGTGGATCCCAGCGGGTTGCAGCAGGTCTGTCCCGGTAGCACGACGCCATACACGATCGCCGCGGTCGGCGAGGGCGGATCTCGATCGGCATCAACGACGGTCAGCGTGACCGCGCCGCCTGCGCCCACCGTGTCCCTCTCGGCGAGCCCGGCCACGATCGTTCAAGGTCAGTGCGCGACCCTGATGTGGACCTCGGCGAATGCCGCCAGCGCCTCGATCGACCAGGGAGTTGGAAAGGTGGATCCCAGCGGGTTGCAGCAGGTCTGTCCCGGTAGCACGACGCCATACACGATCGCCGCGGTCGGCGAGGGCGGATCTCGATCGGCATCGACGACGGTCAGCGTGACCGCGCCCCCTCCCGCGCCCAAGGTGATCGACCGCTTGACCCTCCGTGCCAATTTCGACTTCGACAAGGCGACTATTAGGAGTGCAGACACAGCCGAGCTTCAGAAGGCCGTCGATTTTGTCAAGAAGTACCCGGGTTACAAGACCTCCATTGAAGGGCATACGGACAACATCGGCAGCGAGCAATACAACCAGCGCCTCTCCGAGAGGAGAGCCGCAGCCGTGAAAGAGTACCTCCTGAAACACGGGGTGGCTGACGGCGCAAGGACCAGGAGCGCAGGGTATGGAAAATCCAGACCAATTGCGGATAACTCAACGGCGCAGGGCAGATTCGAAAACAGGCGGGTTGAGATCCTTATCCTTTCCGAATAGGGATCTCTGATTGATCAGATAATCAGGCACGGCATATCCCTCGTCGGGGGTATGCCGTGCCTGCCTGATACCTTGGCTGTGGAGAAGATGCGTGCTACGAAACAACCAAACCGGGAGAAGGAGAAACCCTGAAGACGGCAAGCCCAATTGTGCGTTCTCTCTCGGTTCTGATGGTGATCGCGTCGATTGCACATCTTGGCAGCGAGTCCGCAGGTCGAGTCCCCGACGGGACACCACGCTACTACATCAACCGCTTGTATGGAGGGACACTATGAAGCCGAATTCTGGGGTACTGAGAACACTGCCTACGATCGCCACCCTCTTTCTCCTGAGTTTCCTCGTCGGCTGTGCGAGCCTAGGGTTGGAGTACGCCCCAAAGCGGAACTACCTGTATTATCACAAGGAGCTGCCGGCCGCAGAGAGAGCCGTGGAGGCGGCGAGGCGAGCCGGTAAGGACAGGGAATGCCCGGACGAGTTTAAAGCAGTTGAGAAGCTGAAAAACGATGCCTACGAGGTTTACTGGGCGTGCCGCACCAACGAAGCAATCGCAATGGCCAATGAGGCGGCAACGAGGGCGAATGCTCTTTGCCCGAAAAAGGTAGCCGCGCCCGCGCCCAAGGTGATCGACCGCTTGACCCTCCGTGCCAATTTCGACTTCGACAAGGCGACTATTAGGAGTGCAGACACAGCCGAGCTTCAGAAGGCCATCGGTTTTGTCAAGAAGTACCCGGGTTACAAGACCTCCATTGAAGGGCACACCGACAACATCGGCAGCGAGAAATACAACCAGCGCCTCTCCGAGAGGAGAGCCGCCGCCGTGAAAGAGTACCTCCTGAAACACGGGGTGGCTGACGGCGCAAGGATGAGGAGCGTTGGGTATGGGAAATCCAAACCCATAGCTGACAATTCGACGGAGAAGGGCAGATTCGAAAACAGGCGGGTCGAGATCCTGATCCTTTCCGAATAGGGATCTCTGATAGATCAGATTATCAGGCACGGCATAT
>CAZCMC010000037.1:0-10864 GCA_964499665.1 uncultured bacterium
CCTCTGTGTCGTAGATCAGTTCATATCGTTTTTTGGCTGGCATGGTGTGTGACTAGAATTATAGTCATCGCAGAGAAGCCTGTCAACCTTGATGGTCGGCACCGACCTCACCTTTCGCAGCAACGTTGTCGCGCCCACCCTCAAGATGCGCCGGATGACCATCGCCGGCCACTGACGCGGATAGAACACACACGCCGTTACGGACGTTCAGGAAATCTCAGAACCAAATCCTACTTTGAAGCCACCGATCATCCAAATGCCGCCCGGTCAACGCCCATCTTCCCCCTTCCACTTCCTATCGCCCTTCCGCTCGAAAGCGCCATATTCCCGATGCCGGGCTTCCACAGCCCGGCGCAGCGCTTCGAGCGTCCGCCACGGGCATGTGGCCGGCCACCGGCCTTCGCCGTGGAGTTCTGCCTTGAGCCGGGCGGACCGGTAGGCCTCCTTTATTCTGGCCTGGGCCGTCTTGACGAGGCTCGGGCTCTCCTTGAGGGCGCCATCCAGCATGCCCCACTCGAACGTCAGATCATTCCAATCGCCATAGACGTACTCCCGTCTCATTAGGATCCGGAATAACCGTTCCGCGTGTTCCCGGACCTCATTGCGGTATTTCGCCACCACACTTTGCAGCTCGTCGCCCAGGGTCTCCACGTCCAGTTGCTCGAAGCGGCGCGCGCGGAACGCCTTGAGCTGTCCCTGAAGCCACTTCACGAAATCGACAGGCGCCTTCTTCTTGGGCATCACTTGTCCTTATCCTGGATCGTTGTACCGGCGGCGATGCTGGCCCGGCATTTTACTGTTGCAATCGGTGCGGAGCCACCAAGGCGATTGCCTCACCGGCCGCACGGCCGGTCATGGAGCGCCAGAACGGTGGCCCTGACCTAAGCCGATGAGCACAGGGCCCATCAGATTGGCTCTCTGCCGTCGCGCCGCCTCGAGACTGACCCGCATCTCCGCCCGAAATCGCATCACGATGACTCTCATCTCCGGCCTCTCCGCTGTTACGCAGATGGCGATGTCTGCCCAGGCCGAATGTATTCGAGAACGCCTCTCGTGGCCTCCTCCCACTTGTTAGGATTCAGGGCCCACCGTTTGCCTATGAATCTGAGCAGCTCTTCCGTTCGCTCACACACGGCCTCAGGCGTCCAGGCCTGCCACTTGTTTGCGACCACGTGTTCGCTGCAGGAACCGTTCTTATAGGGTCGTGGATAGTTGTTGGCCCCGTGGGCTTTCTCCGCATACGGCCTATTTTGAAGAGAGGAATTCTTGCTTTGAGATAGCAGCAGTAAATTTCCAAGCGCGTGCAACAGCCGCAGATTGGACACCTCTCCGAAAGCCGACGTCCACGTGCTATCGGCCGCGGTCTCTGGGTAGATGTGCTCGACGGATTCCGCGAGCTTCTCCCCCACCACGCTCGTCCACAGCAGGGGCGCCTTCCCGCTGCTCGTCGTGAATTGCTCGTCGTAGAGATCTTGTTCATACTCGAACAGCACGTATTTCAATTCATCCCAACCGTAAAATCCCTTCCTCGGCTCCTTCTCATACCACTCCTTAACGATTGAGATGAACCGTGGCGCGTCGAAGTAACTCTCGGCGTCCTCTCTAACCTCGTTCACACACCTGCCAATCTCTGCCTCAGGCCTTTCGTATACCTCGTGTGCCCTCCGAAAGTACTTATTCCTTCCCTTATCAGCTCTTCTATCCGACAATCCGCGCACGACAAGCACATAACGTTCAGACGCCGCAAGCAACTCATACAGTTGCTCATCGGACACGCGCCCTTCCTGATGCCGGATCAGGGCGGCAAGCACCAACGGGCCAAACGTCTCAGCTCCCAGTCGCGAGAAGAGCTTTTCGAGATACGTGCTGGCCGCCGGCGAGATGGTTCGTGAGAGATCGTTTTGTGCACGCAGTTGCAGAATGTTCTCGGGATACTTCATTGCGACCCATGGAGCGACAGCCTCCTCCAGAGCTTTGCTGAAACCATCGATCGGCCTCCACCCCTCGTCCAGAATAGTTCGTGGGAAAAATTGCCGATTGAATAGGTGCTCGGCCCGCTGTAGATCATTCCTTCCGTAATAGATATTCCACACAACATTAAGGAACGTATCATCATCAAGCTCGATATCAGGTGACCACCCGAGCAGTTCGTACACCCTTTTCCAGCGATCGTTGATTTGCTTACGATAGATAGCGAGCATTTCCCGACTGGCGGAGGCCAACAACCCCGCCAGATAGATAAACCGGCTTTTAAGTTTCTCAAGATCCGAGACGGGTTTCCCACGATTATTGATCGCCTCAAATGTCATACAGACGTTCAAGTCCGTATCGACCTCAAAAACATTGAAGCGGAGTCGATCTACGATCAGTTTGAAACACTTTTGTAGTTCCGTGGTGGATGTCTCGCGGAGTTTCTCCTTGAAAAATGTCTTCGCGTGGACCAAGTGTTGCGTATACGCCGACTGCCTGGCGCTTTGTGCGACATTTTTGTCCTCGAATATCTCTCTCCGCAGAAACGCATCTGACTGATCGTCATAGGAGTAGCCAAGCCTGTAGCCGAAGACCGTCGGAACAAGCTTGTTCTCACAGCGGATGTATTTGGCCATCACAGAATCCCGGTCTTCGGTGGCGGTTAGCGCCGACGTTGATGGGCATAGTGTCTTGTGCCGTTTGATCAGCTCGAACAGCAAAATCAGAATCGTTGTCAGCCGTTGCTGACCGTCCACAACGTAGAAGATGTTACCGCCCGAGTCCTTAAGCCAATCCTGACCGTTACCGAGCGCCGATGCGATGTCATCATCCGGCACCTTCTCGAGTGTTAGTACACCAACGTAGTGCAGCTGCCATGAGAGGGAGGCGAGCAGGTCCAGATCATTCCAGAACTCCCCCAACTCCTTGTCGGTCCATGCAAAGCCGCGCTGATAATCCGGAATGCGGAAAACAGCATTGTTGAATATCTCTGGTACTGTGAGGAGTTTGCCAAGCATCGATGTTCCTCCGTTTGTTATCTGCTATCAAAGATGTCCGCTCGGAGGGCCAGCCGTGACGAGTCTCTCGAGCGCGCAGGTGCGAACCGGTGTCACGCTGCTGGCTCCGCCAGATTCAGCCCTCCAACTGCCGGAGACGCTCCAGGAGCTTGACCAAGCCCCAGGTGTCCTGGTGGCAATAGCGCAGCAAGTCGCTCCGGAGGCGTTCGCTCGCATCCGGCTCCATTCCGTCCCCTTGGAAGAGCAGCCGCTCCAGCTCAAGACTTGCCGTTCCTCCATCAGCGATCGCCAGGTTATCATAACGAACGTCTGGTACGAGTGCGGGCAGAACGCTCTTGAGACCGAAGCTCCCGCCGAAGTCCGGGTGGTAAACATGGTTGCGAACGATCCGAAGCAGGTCCACCAGACGGGCCACGATACTCCGCAGCGGCGCGGCGAGGGCCGGCAGGGCTTCGGCCATCTGCTCTATGCGCCGGCGCTCGAAGCCGGCGTTGTACGCGACGACTGTTCGAGCGGACTCGCATGCCCGGACGAGGCGCTCCGCAAGCGCTGGCCTTGGATCTTCAGGCCCTTCGGCGAGCCACTCGTAGTGAGTGACGCGGCCATCCGCCTCTTGAACGTGGCAGCTAAACTGGACTGGAGCGGCATCATAAGGGTGGCAACCCTCCCACACGGGGACCGTGAGGCTCACGGTCTCGAAGTCGAGGAAGGCGATCGGGGGCACGAAGACCTCCAGCGCTCGGGCGAGGGTCGGCTCCACGATGATTCTGCCTTCTTGCACCGCGCGCCGCTGCCGGTCCGCGATCCGGCCGAGCGGCACATCTTCCGGCAGGTCATGAATCGTCCGGTAGCCTTGCTCATCGAGCTCCAGGGCTCGGCGTCTCATCGCGTAGAGTGTGCTCACGTGGTGAGGCGGCAGCGTCGGCCAGCAACGCGCCATGAAGGGGCACTCGTAGGGCGTCGTGCAATGGGGCCCGATGGGCACGTCGGGGACCGGCCCTTGGAGCATCTCGATCTGCTGGGCCATCCACCTCGGCACGCTCTCCTCGATCGCTCCAGCCGCCTCCGTCACGTCCGATCTGGTGAAGAGGTTGGAGAGGTCTGGATAGGTGCATTCGCCGTTGAGGTGCATGACTTCGCTGCTCACGAGGTCGAGCCCGTTCTGTCGCAGGACGTACGCTTGGACCGCCACGTCGGGAATGTGGTGGTCCTTGACCGATGTGGTTGACTTCACCTCAATGAGGTGAAAACCGTGGGTGTCCCGCCTCAGAATATCCACCGCTACGTACACGCCGGCTGCACGGAACGATCCCTCATAGATTACCGGCGCGCCATCTTCCAGCGCCTGGCGGGTCCGTGTCACGCGCTCGGCGAAGGCGTCGTACGGGAGGTCGATCATGACCCCGCCTGGGACATAGCTCCGGGCGATCTCGGTGACACGGGTACCCCGATCCATCGCAGCCTGCCCCAGCTCATCCGGTTGAAGCTCAGGCGCTTCCGGCTCGTGCACCTTCCACCACAGGAGCTTATGGCACTGGAGCCCTGCCATGACCCGGGACTTCGAGAGGCCCACGGGTCGCGGGAACTCGCTCGTGTTCACCTCACGCCCCCTCGATCATACGCGCGTGAGCGCCCAGCCCGACTCCCATAATGAGGGCTACAACAACAACGATCACCGATTCCATCATTTCTTCTTTCTCCTTGCATTCGATTCTAGCCGCTGAGCTCTAAGTGGCCTGATTGAGAACTGTGGTGCCGTGTAGTGTTGCAAACCGCCGGTTCCCCTCATCCGTCCCTTGTCAATCAACGGGGCCGGTCGGGGCACTTCAAGAGCAAACCAGGCACATTATTCGGGGAAATCTTCCTCCCCAGATGATCGAAGGTTCCGGAGCGTCCCGCCCGCCCAAGAGGTCTCCCCAGAGCGTCGTATACTCTCATTTCGCCGTCCGGCCGCCGTTCAAATCGCCCGATCGTTCGGCCGAGGTTATCCCTGATTTGCTCGGATGTAGTAGCAACCGGTGGGACGGTCGAGTCTTCGGAGGCCCAAAGCTGGCCGTCCGGCGTGAGGACGACAGAATGGATGACAAGTGCAACGATGCATGAGGTGATAGACGTGGAGATCGTCATTGCACTTCATCGAGGTGTGGGGTTATTGCCCTTCTCCCAATCGCCGCATCCGGGGGAGCTAGAGGGGCGGGGCCCTTGAGGACCGCCTCCGCGTCATTGAACAACCGCACAGCGGCCTTGGGGTCTGTCGGGCGGCTGGCACCAAGGTACCAGTTGCTTTCCTTGAGCCACTTCTCGCCGAAGCCGCGTCGAGGACGGGGGAAGTAGGGACGGAGAAACGGATCGTGAAAGAATAGCTCCTTTGAGGAATAGCCCACCAGGAGCGCATAATGGGAGCCCGTCTCGGTGGAGCTATCTCCGAAGGCCATGATCACGGGCTTGCCGTCATCGATCAGGCGGAGAACATCCTTCAGGTCGCGGTCGGATACTCTGTGGGGAGGAGTCTCCGGAGTAAGTCCAGACCGGTTGATGCATTCGATCATCAGCTTGCCCGGCGTGCCATTATGAGTTGATTCCGGGAAGGTGCGAGAGTTGACCTTATAGAAATCGTAGATCATCTTAAGACAGGCCGGGCCGCATGAGCCATCGTCCGACTGAGGGTGATAGGGGACATCGAGAAGGCGAGCGGCTTCCTTCTTGGCCCACCTCTTCCAGAACTCCACACTATGCATAACCTCTGACCTCTTTTCATCTCGCTCCATCCTCTCTGTAGAACGAGAACACGTTTGCTACCATCAAGAATATATACATGACCACCAAGCCCGTGTATCCTGCGATCTTCATCAAGACAATGATGATCGACATGCCAGCCATCATCAGCAGAAGGCCGATGACTAACTGCTGGGTGTTGTACATAAAATAGGAACCGACGATAACCAGTAGCATAGCCGTCCAATCGTGGCGCATGACATCCTCCTTACGCTGCCGCAGCCTTAGGCCCACCGGTCTCCACCATCCCCTACTCTACCTCCTAAATGTGGCAGGTAACGTCACACTATTGACGGTAGAGGCGGCTCGCGGCCTGGAGTTCTTCAGCCACCTGTCGGCGCAGGGACTTTGGCTGAAGGAGCGTTGCGGCGCTCCCCCAGCTCAGGACCCAGCGGATGATCTCGAAGGCGCCCCCCGCTCGGAATGTCAGTTCCACTCGGCCATCGCGCAGGGTGCGGATATTCTGGGTGGGGTGCCACTCCCGTTCACGGACGTAGGGCGCTTGATCCGCGCTAAACCGCACGACCACCTTCTTGGGCTTCTCCCAGATTACCCCGAATGCCTCGGCTTCGTACCGCTTCCAGTCGAACCCAGGGTCTACTGCGAACGTCTCGCTAGTCTGCTCAATGGCCCGAATCCGATCAACAGCAAGCGTGGTCGTGCCCCCATACGCGGAAACCTGGCCGATGCAGTATAGCCCTCCTTGAATGTTGAAAAGCCGGTACGGGTCATAGGGAAACTTGCGGGGCTTGTCGCGCCAAGGGGCATGGTACTCGACGAGGCAACGCCGCCGTTCCACGATCGCCTTCACCAATTGGAGGATTACCGCCTCGAGGCCCACATAATCCTTCACCCCGCGATCCCGCTCCTCAATTGCCCCGTCCAAGGCCATCGCAAGGCGCCCTTCCTTTGCCGGAACGAGGGCCTGCAGCTTGGCGAGGGCGCTTGCGAGGGAGGTCCTAAACGGCTGCCGACCGCCTGTCTGCTTCACTGCCCAGAGCAGCGCCGCGACTTCCTCGGCGTTTAGCGGAACCGGTGGGAGAAGCTTTCGGAACGCGGGGTCTATTCGCGGTCGGCTAAGTCGCCCCGACTCGTCAGGAATTACCGGAAAACCGGCCTCGCCCAGAGTTCGGAGATCACGGTAGATCGTCTCGCGGCGGGTCTTGAAGCGGGCGGCCAGTTGGTAGACGGTCTGGCTGCCCCCTCCCATGAGCATCCTTGCAAGCGAGATGAGGCGCACCATCTGCCGGTCGCGGCGGGAGGACGAATTCTCTGGCATGAACGCGAGTCTATCTTTCGACAACCAGCCGTGTCAAGCGGCCACCGAGATTCTGTGGCGTTACACCGCACAGACTTTCACTACAATAGGTCCCGTGTGAGAGTAACTGAGCGGAGCGCAAGGACACCCCCTGGAGAAGGACCCCGCGCTGCCCTAGAGGACCTGTTCTGAGGAGATCTCCGACGGGGACTCCTGAAACTGACAACTAAACAATCCCGCGCAGAGAAAGGACGTGACATGTTGACCAGACGCCGGTTCTTGAATCTCACCCTCGGAACCACCGTTTTCACCCTCTCCAAGCCCCTCGCCGCATGCTCGACACCAGCATGCCTCGACCATGACGTGATCCGGCATCGGTGCCTCGAGGTTATCAGCGCAGCTCTTGAGGGAGCCCGCGAGACACCGAGCGGGCCACCAATCGACGATCACACGTGGGGACCGAGCCACACGGCCCGGCGTGCACTGCGCGTCCTCGAGGGATATCCCGCCCTTGCGCGCCAGGCGGCCATCGTCTCGCGTCTGCGTGCGCTGTGCGCAGACCCGCTTCCCGAGCTGCGACTTCGGGCGGCGTACCTGTTGGCTAGAGGTGGGGACTCGAAGGGCTTCGACTTACTCCGAGCCGCCAGCGCGGAGCCGGGAAGCCCCGAGGCGCTTCTAAGGATAGCCTATCTCGCCAAGGCCGGTGACCGGACCTCCGTGCCGACTCTCTTGCGCTTGATGCGGGAGGCGCCCGACGACCTCGAAGAACTCGAAGAACTGGTCGCAGATTGCGCGATTGACGCCTTGCGGGAGTCTGGCGACCCCAGGGCACTCCCGATGCTTAGTGACCTGGTCGATGTGGCCTCCGACTACATCAAGGTGCGCGCGGTCATCGCGCTCCGCACCTTCCCGTCTCAGCGCGGCTGCGGGCTACTCCGGGCGGCCATGCAGAAGGCGAATTCGCTACGGACGCGGGTGTACCTGGCGATGGATTGCTGGCGCGCGGGGTATCGTGACCTGGAAACCCTCCTCGAGCCCGCCCTGCTCAGTGACGAGGCGACGGAAGCAGGGCTGGACGCCGTTGCCTTCTTGGGGGCTCGGCAGTATATTCCCGAACTCCGCCTCCTAGCGCAGCGCTACGAGTGCTGCCCTTATCGGGAAGACGCTGCGCGGGTGCTCGCGCTGTTCGGCGATCCAATTGGAATCACCCATATGCAGGTCAAGTGGCAGCGCGCTTTCGACCCGCAGGACGTCATTGGCTGCGCTACCCACCTGGAGGGCCCCTACATCAAAGCTCTGACGCGCTCGCCTCACTGGTACCGCCCCATGTTGGGGCTACTTATCGGGGCCACCCGCCACGACCCGACCGCCCTCAAACAGCTCCTCACAATAGCCATCACCGGGCAGACCAATGAGCTCGAGGGCCTCTCGATTGTACTGACGCTGGGGGACTGGCGCCGACCTGAGGTCCTCCCGGTATGTGCTGAGATGCTTCAGCGCGCGCCCTCCCCAGATATCCTTCTGTTCCAGCTCCGGGTGGTTATGGTGGCGATGGATACGATGAGCGGCAGGTTCCACGGTTTCCCGCCTGACCTCGCCATGTATCCGCATCCCTTTATGTTCACCTACAAACGAAGATACGGGAGGTTCCATAGTTGCCGTGACGTTACGGGCGGCGAGTGCCAGCACCGTGAGGTGTTCAAGAGCAAGAGGAACTTCTGATTCCTCGAATTTGCTGTGATCGAAGGTGCCACACCGGGGTCGTATACTGAAATCCTCACTGGAGCGAGACTACCCTCGTACCTAGATTCGATCGAATATCTAATCACCCTACGATTGAAAGGAGCACAACAGTGGTTATCGGAATGGAGTTGCGTTTTGCCCCCGCTGTCGCTGCGATGGAAGCCTTCATCGAGCCACACCGCCCCTGGTTGGAATGTGTGCTGGGATGCCCCTTGTCCGAGTCCGTGACTTTCGAACTCGGGATGCCATTCGGCCAGCTCGTCGCAGAGGACCTGTTGGGTGGTGTCCCCCTGGACCGGGAATGCCTGGCTGGCGCGGAAACCCTGCGTCCAGCGGTCTCGCGCTGGGAGATCCCGCCCGGATTGAGCCCCAGGATTACCCTGCAACCAGGAAGGAACCGGCAGGCGCCGATCGTCGCCCGTGATCTAGCATGGGACCCTCATTGGAAGGAGACCCCGGTCGCCCTGTGGTTTCATGGATTCCAGCACGCCGTCGCTGCGATCAATATCCCCTTCGTCTCATTCGCCAGGGGATTCACGCACGACTGGCAGCCCTGGCTGATAGTGAACCGCTCCGAGCTGGCCCCCGCGTTGAAGTTGCTCAGAGGCGTGCTCGTGGAGTCGCGCAAGACTGTTCGGGTGTTGGGCGGCCAGGATGTGGCGCTTCCCCCGAACAGTTATGACTGGGACCGGGTCGTCCTCGATCCGACCTTGATACGTCTGGTGCGAGACGACTTCGAAAGCTTTCTCAAGCGGGAGGGATGGTTCAAACAGCATCGGCTGCCTTTCCGTCGCGGCTACTTGTTTTATGGGCCGCCGGGGAATGGAAAGACCAGTGTCCTCCGAGTGATGGCATCGCATCCGGCGATTTCCGCCCACAGCCTGGACTTCTCCAATGAGGAACTCGATAACGGGGCTCTCACGACGGTCTTTGAGGAAGCGGGCCGCTGCGCCCCCTCCCTGGTCCTTTTTGAGGACCTCGACCGCCTTTACGGCCAGACAAATACAGGAGATAACCGAACGAGGATCACTCTACAGCATCTCCTGAACTGTCTTGACGGCCTTGCTCAGCACGAGGGGGTGCTCGTTGTGGCCACTGCGAACGACGCGACGGCCCTCGATCCGGCCATCCTGCGACGGCCCGGCCGGTTCGACAGGGTTGTACCCTTCCGACCCCCCGCCGCCAGCCTGCGTCAAGAGTATTTCCGGCTACTGAGCGCCCGGTCCTTCGACGAGGAGACTCTTGCGAGGGCGGCGAGTGAGGCCGACGGGTTCTCGTTCGCCCAGCTTCGGGAAGGCTACATCCTCGCCGGCCAGCTCGCCTTCGGGCGCGAGGGCGAAGAGGTCCGCCCGGAAGACCTCCTGGAAGGGATTCGGATGGTCCGAGTTGAGGCGCAGACGGTCGGCAACCGCCTCGACGGTCGAGGGGTCGGCTTTGGGGTCTCCGTCAGCCAGACGCCAAGTGGATCACCATAATACATCGGAGGAAAGAACCAAGAGGACGCGGTCGGGATCTTGTAAGAATGAAGCCAGGGAAGTAGGGGGGTCTTCAGGAATGCCTACCCGTTGCAGGGCGGCGAGAGGCACATCAGGTCTAAGCGATCGGGAATCCGATTCAGGTTCAATCTCGGAGGGCCTGCGCTGGTGAAGCTCGAGAGGAGCAGGTTGGTGTCTACCACGAACCTACTCAACTCGCCCTCGTCCTTTTAGCTGCGCTTTTCTCCTTGCACGGACTTCTGCCACGAGCTGGTCAACATCTCTTGATGTCCGTACTCCGGCCCGGCGGAGGGAGCGCCCAACCTCTTCCCAGACCCTTTCAGATCCTGCTGCGTAAGACCGGCCGATTCTCTTCTGGCGAATGAGGGCCTCTAACGACCGGTGAATGAGCTCCTTCTTGGTCTTAGCCTTTGTGAGGGCCAGCGCTTGCTTCATGAGCCTATCGTCAATTTCCAAAGTGGTCCTCATCGCATATCCTGCTCGATGGATAAGAATAGCGGGGTTATTATGCGACGTCAAATGTCCTTATGACGAACTGCCGAGCAAGGTTTGCCTGATCCCTGATGATGGTGCGCCGAGTCTGCCCCCTCCTGCACAGGTGACCG
>CAZCMC010000038.1:0-9502 GCA_964499665.1 uncultured bacterium
ACGTCCGCCAGGCCCTGCGCCAGGCCCTCAATATCAGCCCGCAGGCGGTGGCCGTCGTGGACGGCCGCGACGTGGAAGAGAGCGTCATCCTGTTGGCCGGGCAGCAGCTAGAGTTTGTCAGGCTTGCCGGCGAAAAGGGCTGATCCGCCTTCCGCAACATTCGACTCCTCTTGCGTGTCCTGAAGAAGACTCATTCCCTCCAGCCGTTCCAGTCGCAATACTGATTCCCGAAACTTCTTCTGGTCCCAAGTTCCCAGAGGTGTGGTCTTCTATTTTGGTCCCTCACAAAACACGGATACTCCAGAAGGTGAAAGAATAATGTGACAATGCCTTACGAATGTGAAATAGTAAGACGCTATTAATTCCTCAGGAGGATTTGAAAACATGGAAACTGCACATGTGACAAGCAAGGGCCAACTGGTAGTACCCTCTCGGATTCGCAGAAAGTACGGCATCAAGCCGGGCACGAAAATCTGCTTTATTGAGCGCGGCAATGAGATCGTGTTCCAACCGGTGACACCGGAGTATATCCGTAGCGTTTGCGGCATGCTCAAGAGCGAGACGTCTGTTACCCAGGAGCTACTGAAGGACCGAGGCCGCGACAAGGAACGCGAGGATGCCTAGCCTGAGAAGATCGGTGCTTGATAGCTACGCGGTTCTCGCCTTCCTGTTCCACGAGAAGGGCTACGAGAAGGTACTCGATCTCTTCGAGAAGGCTGCACAAACGAACCAGGCTCTTTTTATCACCGCCCCCAACTGGGCAGAGGTGAGGTATATGGTGGAAAGAAGAGCAGGGGTTAAGCGGTGGGAGGAGGTCCGCCACAAACTCCTAGGCCTTCCACTTGAAGTTGTCCCGGCTGACCAATCTCTCGCTGAGCTGGCTGGGGAGATCAAGGCCACCAGAAAGATGTCGCTGGCCGACTGCTTCGCTGCCGCGTTGGCAAAGCAGAAGAAGGCCGACCTCTATACCGGCGATCCCGAGTTCAGGTCTGTGGAAAGAGAAATTAAGGTTGTGTGGATTTAGGATGGGTATGTAACTGTTAACCTGGAGCCGGAATGGGAGGAGAGAGCACTCTCTGCAATCGGCCCGTTGAGATATGGATATTCATTCCCCTGATCTCGGTTGAGTGGAGATGCGAATTCGATGGTGACAACACATGTGGGCAGGGGCTCAAAAATGGCAACGAATAAGACTGGAGCCATCACCAACAAGGATCTAGTTCTTTTCGCTCTATATAAGATAGGCGGCGCAGAGAAGGAGGTACACACTGAAGATGTGGCAGCTGAGGTTTTCAGGTATCCAATAGGTAAACAGCGGTACCGATGGGAGCGGTACGCGAAGTATCCTGACAAGGACCGAGTGGCCAGGGAGTTGCGCAGGTTGAAGAATATGAGGGGAACCTCATTTGTAAAGGGGCATGTGAACATCGGATCCAGGAAAGACCGTTTAGACGGCTGGATGCTCGCGGCAGCCGGCGTGGACCGAATCAAGGCTATCGAAAAACACATGGCTATTACTCTCGGAGAAGCGGCCGGAACACACTCCAAATACAAAGAAGAGGCATTTCGACGTAGGATCGCTAGTTCCTACTGCTACAAGATTTATCTCAAGGACCCCATGATGAAAGAGGCAAAGGACCACGTCTTCACTGACATGCTATATTGCCTTCCTGATGCACCAAACGTGAGAATTCGTGCTGCGTACGACCAGATGCTAGCGAACGCGAAAGCGGTCGGCGCGATGGACCTAATAGAATTTCTGAAGGCAGCCCGTAGGCGATTCACAAGCTTCTTCTCAAAGTAGGAGGATAAATCCATGGATCGGGAATGGACTGTTGTTGAAGAGAAGGCTATGCCAGTTGACCCTCGCCACCTGAAAATGCAGTCAGCCCAGGCCATACGGTCGGTTCTGGACGCGTTAGTGGAACTGATCACCAATAGCGATGACGCCTACCGTAGCTTGGGAGATGAAAAAGGGGAAATAATAATCGAAGTGACCCGACACCGAGGAGAACAACCTAGCTACCTCATAGTGAAAGATCGGGCAGGCGGGATGACGTTTGAAGAAATGAAAGAAAAGATCCTCAAGTACGGGGCGTTCACTGGCCGCGACAGGAGCCGTGCTTTTATGGGGCGTGGAGCTAAGGACGTGGTAGCACTGGGGAATGCTACATTTGAATCTATCAAAAACGGTAAGGTCAGTGGTGTCGAGATAACGACCGAATTTGCTAGGAAGACTATGAAGCCTATTACAGCAAGGGATGAGGACTACCGGGAATTCGGCCTGAAACCCGGGAAAGGAGGAATGCGGGTTAGGTTACAGGTGGGCAAAAATCATAAAGTGCATCAACATGACACCCTATGTCGTGAGCTTCAGCGGCACTATGCGCTTCGAGACATTATCCGACAGAGAGACGTTCGCCTCGTGGAGAGGTACCATCAAAAGGTGTGTAAATAGGAGAAAGGCGGTGTACCCTCTCGGGTGACGTACGAACCCGCCGGGCTGACACCCGGTCAGAGAGAGGAGGACACCGCCATGGAGCAGCACACCACACAATCCCCGGTCGCGTCAAGCCCAACATGGGAACGCCTGGAGACCTGGCTGCGGAGTCAGATACAGGAGAGGCTGCAAGATCTGCTGGAAGCGGAAGTCGATGAGTTGCTGGGCCGCCGCAAGTCGGCGCGTCGGAAGGCCGTGGATAGCGCCCCGGGCTACCGCAGCGGACACGGCAAGCCGCGGCGGCTGACCCTGTGTAACGGCACGGTCACGGTGCGCCGGCCCCGGGTTCGGGGGCTGCAGCAGCGGTTCGAGAGTCGTCTGCTGCCCCTGTTCGCGCGGCGGACGCCCGAGGTCAACGCGTTGCTGCCCGAGCTGTACCTGCACGGGCTCGCCCTGGGGGACTTTGACCTGGCGCTCCGCGGCCTGCTGGGGGAGGACGCCCCCTTGTCGGCCGCGACCGTGGGCCGGCTGAAGGAGCGGTGGCTGAGCAGGCCCACTGGGCGAGTCGACCCCTGGCAGATCTTGAGGTCGTCTACCTGTGGGTGGACGGCGTGTACGTGAAGGCGGGTCTGGAGAAGGAGCAGGCCGCCGTGCTGGTGGTGTTGGCCGCGCTCAGCGACGGCCGCAAGGAACTCATCACGCTGGTCCCAGGGCATCGGGAGTCGACCGAGGGCGGGTCCGAGGTGCTCCGCGACCTCAAGGTGCGCGGCCTGGTCGCGCCGACGTTGGTTATCGGGGACGGACACCTGGGGATCTGGGCCGGGTTGCGGAATGTCTACCCCGACGCGAAGGAGCAGCGGTGCTGGAACCATCGGATCGTCAACGCCCTCGACAAGGTGCCGAAGCGGCACCAGGCCCACGCCCGGCTCCAGCTCACGCAGATCCCTTACGCGGCGACGCAGCAGGCCGCGGAGCGGTTGAAGGCGAAGTACCAGATGTGGTGCCGGACGCAGGGACTCGAGGCGGCCGCCACAGTGCTCGACCGGGACTGGGATCGGATGCTCACGTTCTACCAGTTTCCCCAAGCGCACTGGGGCCACCTCCGGACGACCAACCCGATTGAGTCGCCCTTCGCCGCCCTCAGGCTGCGGACCGACGCGGCGAAGCGGTTCAAGAAGGCGAGCAATGCCACGGCGGTCATCTGGAAGATGCTGCTGGTCGCCCAGGGGAGATTCCGCCGACTCAATGCCCCGGAGCTGCTGAACGAGGTCTACCACGGCGTCCCCTACGTCAATGGTATGCGCGTCCAGGAACGAGCCTGGGAGGTTACCGCCTGACTTCTTTTTGCACACCTATTGACATGACCTCGAAAGCGACGTATGTGCTGCATAGCGCTCTGCCATTAGCCGTAACAAGTTGGAACGGCACTAGAGTGCGCTGCCGGCCGAAGGGGTGAAGTGGATCGCGAGGAGATCACGATGAAGCGTGCGATTGCGCTGGCTGCATTAGCGGCCGCTCTTTCGGGGTGCGCCAGCTTGGCGGTCCGTCCCTGTGATACGATCGCGGAACGGGACGGCAAGTATGTCTCGCGCTTTTTCCTTGGAATTCTCACCCTCGGGATCTCTGAGGCCGCCATCCAGCAGGAGCAGTGGCTCGAGGCCAGGGAAGGGTGGAGATACTGTCCACCGCCAGTCGGCTGGCACGGGACCCCGCCGCCAGGTGCTTGGCAAGGCCCTCCGCCAGGTGCTTGGCAGGGGCCACCGTCGCCAGGTGCTTGGCAGGGGCCATCGCTCCCGACCGCGGCGGTGCCGCGGATCCCTGGGGTGCTGGTGAATGCGACCAGATGGACGATCAACCTCTATCTGGACACTGACCCTGCTACGCCCGACGTGCTGCCTTTTCTCGTCCTTCGACCGGGCGAGGGCCGTCAGCTTTCGCTTGTGGCCGGGCCGCACCGGATTGTGGCGAATCCGATCGCAGAGACGAGCGGAGCGCCGGCGCCGACCGCACGATACGAGCGGCAGATCCAGATCGATCCACGAGATAGAGGGTTTCGGCTGCAGATATCCGAAGGGGAGTTTAAGTAGGATCCGCGCGGCAGCGCACGGTGCAGGCCGACAAGTCAGGGAGGGATTGTTCGGTCGTTCGGGAGGGAATGCAGCATGAAAAGGTCAGTCATCGTCTCGTCGATCATTGCCGCTGTGTTCGCGTCCACAGTGTTGTTCGCGGCCCCCGCCGCGTTTGCTCGATCGGGAGGACGGGGTGGAGGTGGCGGAGGCGGGGGGGGCGCAGGCCGGGGTGGAGGCGGAGCCGGCTGGGGCGGCGGCGGAGCCCAGGGTGGAGGAGCCGCCATCCACGGAGGAGCCAGGGGCGGGATGATGGGCGGCGGCCATCGCGGCGGTGTCCACCATAAGGGGTTTCATGGTCACGGCCGCCTCCATAACAAGCCCTTCTTTTCCTTCGGGGTAGGCGGGTTCTACCCAAGCTGGTGGTGGTACGACCCGTACTACTACCCCTATTACTCGTATCCCCCTGCGTACTACTATCCGGCGTACTCCGGGTATCCGGCCTATGATTACTACGGATATCCATCCTACAATTACTACGACCACTACGGCGACCCCTACGGGTCGGATCCGTGTCTCTCACCAGACCCGGCGTACGCCCCCTACTGCCCGCAGCCCAGCGATCCATCTCAGGGCGAGTACGGCGCGCCGCCCGTAGGCTATCCAGCGCCCGAAGCGCCAGCCCAGCCCGAGGGAGGAAGTGTCTCGCCCTCCTCAGCGCCTCTTGAGCAGCAGGGGTCTTCAGGGGACCAGCAGTAGCCTCTCTGCGAATTATCCCGCCGCAACATCAGAGCATCGTGAGACGTTCGTACTGGTTTGTCCTTCAGTCGGCGATGTCGGTCCTCCCGGGCTGGTGAGGGTAGACTGGCGTAAGGATGGGGCGATATCCTTCCGGCGCCGGGAAGGGGAAGGTGACCACCTCGTAGATCCCGACGAGCGTTCGCGCAATCCCCCAGCTCAATCCCTCTAACACGCCCACCGTCAAACCGTACAGGGGCCCGTCTTCAAGGGTGTCGTAGTAGACCGTTTTGGGGAGTTCGACCACCACTCCCAGTCCCGCATTCGCCATGCCGCGGACCGCCTTCTCAGCAGCCGCTGGCGGGACCATTTCCTCCGCCATCGCGCGTGCCACTAGACCACCGATAACCACTACCAACCCAACCACTAACGCCATTGCTCTCTTGGATCTCATGTTATCTCCCTCAGTCTCACAGACCGGATCACACCCACCATTGGCGAATCTTGTTTATCACATCCACAACCGAAAGTTAAGGTAAAAAGCAAGCCTCTCCCCTTCGGGGAGAGGCTGAGGTGAGGGGTCTTACGTTGACCTGACGCCTCTTGGCTCCGCGCAAATCAACCGCTTCGAGGTTGCGGGAGTCCCTACCCGTACTTTAAGGCTGCGCGTTTCACTCGCGCCAGCCAGCGATAATCCCGGCTTCTGCATTGACAGCCATGTGTTGAAGCGGTATGATGTAGCCATCCGAATGGTATGACCATCAGGAGGGAACAAATGGCATCCAAGGTAAAGGTTACGGTGAGTCTCGACAAGAGTTTAGTGAAGGAACTGGAGGGGGTCAGCCGGCGGAGTCAAACGCCCCGAAGCCGACTCATCGAGGAGGCGCTTCGGTTCTGGCAACGCAGCCGGATTGAGCAACAGCTCAAAGAGGGTTATAAGGACATGGCGAGAGAAGATCAGGCAACCGCCGAAGGCCACTTGACAGCCGGCTGGGAGATTCTGAAATGACTCCCCAATCGCCGCGACGTGGAGAGGTATGGATGGTGAACTTCAACCCGGGCCGCGGGAGCGAACAGCAGGGGATCCGCCCCGCTCTGGTCATTCAGAATGACGTCGGAAACCAATATGCAGCTACGACCATCGTCGCGGCGATTAGCTCCACGATCAAGATTTATCCGGTGACTGTGCCACTGAAAACGGGGGAGGGTGGTCTCAAGCAAAAGTCAATGGTCAACCTGGCACAGATTCTCACGATAGACAAAACCCGCCTCCAACGAAAGCTCGGAACCCTTCCACCCGAGAGTGCGATTCGGGTGAATGCCGCTATCCGCATAAGCCTCGATTTGTCATAACCGTTCAACGATGTGCCGTGTTCCTCCCAGTCGCGGTCACAATTCTTCCCACTCCGATCCTTCCGAGTAATCAGCGAGGGAATCTTCGGGCCACCAGGGCGCCCCCAGCCCGCTCTCCCCGGATGGTTTGCCCAGGCACCGCACCGCTATCACGCGATAAGCCGATCCGCACCCTGTCCTCCAGCCTTGAACTCGAAGTGTCCCCCTCGATCGTGAAGTAGAAGCGGTAGTCCTCATCTACGCGCGCCTGCCAGACATCGCGGGCCTCATCGTACTTCTTGGCGGGACGCGAAGGGTAGCGGAGGTTGGACAAGAGGAGGCTCAGTTGCTTGTCGAACTTGGCCTTGCGTTCAGGGGAGAGGGTTTTGTACTGACGGGTGAAACGCTCGGAGAACGCCGCCTGCATTTTGCCGCGCGGCGGAGGGCGCGGATGGCGGCCTTGGCCGTGCGGAATGGGCCGATGAAGCGCCCCTGCTTGAAATCCTCCAGCGCGAGCTCGATATCACGGTCAATAGCCATCTTCGGGGTCAGAGTGATTGTCTTGCCGCGAACCTGGGCCTCCAGGAGATCCCCGACAGCAACTCCGGCCTTCTTGCGGACCGACGCGGGGAGCGTCACCTGGTACTTCTCTTTGATCTTGACCAGTGGCACAGCAGATCCTCCCATACAATTTGGGATGCGTTAGAAAGTGAGATAGTTCGACGTTACTTCAGTGTGCGTCTAGGAGCGGAGAAGGTCAATGGTCAGATCTGAGCACCCGCCTTGGTCACCCTCACCCGCGCCCTCCCTCGAGGGAGAGGGGATTAGAGTCAGATTGCTTCGGCTGACGGTGTCAGCCTCGCAATGACAGGCCCTTCGACTCAGCTTAGGACAGGCGAGGGGAGGAGGCTAGATTGCTTCGTCGCGGCGCTCCTCGCAATGACGTGTGGCAGAGGGATTGAGGCGGAGCAACAGGGCGGCGCCACCCAGGGTCAGCGAGAATGCCATGAGTCTCGAAACCGCCAACCGCAGGTCCGAAGGAAGCTGCTCGCCGAGGGCGATCATCCCGCTCACGATCGGCACGACGTTGGAAAGGGTGGCGCTCAGCGCCACGACGATCGGAGCCCGCCCCCCACGGAACGTGCCGAGCAGCAGGAAAAACCCAACCATGTTCGCGAACAGGGTAAGCGTGGCGTACGGAGTGATGACAGCATGGCGCAGGAGCTGCTGTTCTGGCGGGCTCTCTGCAAGATGAAGGGCAAGCCCCCTGGCATAGATAGAGGCGAGGCCTAAGAGCAATCCGCCAGCGCCGCTCAGGATCGCGTATGGGGAGCCGGTGCGGTGAGATGGCCGGACCCGCTACGGGCCGGGTGAGGGGTGGGACGGTGGCGCCAGGTCCCGTCTGACAGAGACCGTTGTCTGCGGTGGGACCACCACGCTGGTGGCGATGCTCAGTCCTCTGTCGTGAAACTCCACGAGATGCTGGCCCGCAGCGACCGGGACCACGGCGGGTCCATGGAAGTCCTTGGCCTGGCCGATCCTCCTGCCATCGACGGCGATATCGGTGTCCCCCGGTGTCGCCTCGATCTGAAGGGTGGCGTTGGGTGGGGAAGGTGGTGGGTCGTAGGGGGAACGGTACGGGTATGCTGGGGTTGGGTAGGCGTATCCGGAGGAATACGCTCTGGCCGCTTGCTCGTTCTGGATGGCATTGCCCGCCAGAGCCCCCGTGACCGCCCCGACCGCCGCGCCGATGGCTGCCCCCTTCCCGGCCGACCCGGCGATCCCACCGAGGATCGCGCCGGTGGCGGCCCCGATCCCGGCACCGGTCAGCGTCCCGCTCTCCCGAGGCGTTAGAGGCATCGCACACCCTGTAATGAGAAGCAGGAAGATCGAGCCAACCGCTAGATGTTGTTTCAAGCCATCTCACCTCCTGCTGAGACTATACCATAGCCTCGCCAGCCGCCACAAGCCCATCAACGCAACAACTCCGTACGTGGAACTTGGAGGCTGGAACTACCTCTGGCCTGGCTTGCGGGACACCAAGAGAACCCGCTCTCCTTTCTGAACCACCTCGCCCCGCTGGTTGATCAGCTTGACCTCGAAGATGATGATGCCCCGGTCCGCCTTCTTCGTCTCGCGCATTGATTTCACGGTCTGATCGACATGGATTGTGTCGCCGATCTTGATCGGAGCGGTGAAATCCCAGGTCATGTTGACGATGGCGATGACTGTCCCCTCTGTCAAGCCGAGCGCGGCGATCAGGCCAACCGCATATGAGGCGCCGAGCATCCCGTGGGCGATCCGCTCCCCGAACTGGGTCGTCTTGCCAAATTCGGCGTCAACGTGAAGCGGGTTGTAATCGCCGGTGAGCGCAGCAAAGGCGACGATATCGGCCTCGGTAATCGTCCGGCCCCGCGTCACAAATCGCTCTCCGACAGTGAACTCCTCAAAATATCGGCCACGAGTGACTGCCTGCATCGATGCTCTCCCTCCCCCAGCCTGAAGATGACGGCCCCCCCGTGCTTAAGATCGACCTCCCTTATAGCCCCCTGTTCCGCAGAGTGTCAAGCTGTTTCCCCATTCTCCCACCAAGAGGTTGTCGAGCTCCGGACGGATTGACGTTCAATCAAAGAGGATGTTAGGATGGCCCCGTGCAAGACAACTGACCTAGACTTCTACCCACGGACATGAGACAGTACAGATGGCGCGGTATCTTCGGCAGGGAGTTGCGTTGCTGCTGTGCCTGTTCATGATCGCCGGGTGGACGCTGGGATGTGTCGCGATCGAGGAGCAGGTCAAGGCGCATCCGCAGACATCCATCGGCGCCGGCGTGGGGGCCGCCGTCGGCCTGCTGACCGGTGGGCTGATCTTCGGCAACGCCGCGAGCGGCGGCTATCGGGTGGTCATGAGCGTGAAGGCCGAGGGG
>CAZCMC010000038.1:9602-10664 GCA_964499665.1 uncultured bacterium
GGCAACGCCGCGAGCGGCGGCTATCGGGTGGTCATGAGCGTGAAGGCCGAGGGGACTGAGGCGAGCCAGCAGACCGCCTTCACCGTTTCCCGCTAGATCTCGGAACCAATGCAGGCTGGGGCAGGCTATTCAGGGGAAGGATCTGCGAAGGTGGCGGCGACGCGCGCGACCGAAGTCGCGCTCGAACGAGCCGGTGTGGACCGGGCCGATCTCGCTGTCGTCTTCGCGACGCCGAACTACCAGTCGGAATATCGCGAGTTGCTGGCGGCTGTTCGGGCCGTGAGCGGCGCCCCTTCTCCGGTCGGCTGCACGGGGATGAGTGTCCTCACCTCGGATGGCGAGTTCGAGGGCCATCCCGGTGTCGCTGTCCTTGTCGCAACCTCGAACGCCATCCGGGCAAGGCCGTTCCTGGTGCCTGCAACCTCGGCTGACGCCTCCTCACCAGGTAGGACCATCCGTCGTCTGATCGACCCGCTTCCCGAAGGCCCTCGGCTGCTTGTCCTCCTCCCCGACCCCTTCAGTGTCCACGTGGCGAACCTGATCGCAGAGGTCGAGGAAGACCCCGCGACTCTTCCGATCGTTGGCGCGGCGGCGTCGGGCGGACCCGGACAGCGAGAGAGCTTCCAGTGGTGCGGCCCCGAGATCGGGGTCCACGCCGTGGCCGGCCTGCTCCTGACTGGCGAATTCACCCTCCGTCTCGGGGTCGCTCAGGGGTGCCAGCCGATCGGCCAGCCGTCCCGCATCAGCCGGGCCCAAGCGAACCAGATCATCGAGCTTGACGGCCGCCCTGCCCTGGAGTGTCTCCAAGAAACAGTCGCCATGTTGCCCAAGGCCGAGATCGAGCGAGCGGCACATTCCCTCTTCGCAGGGATCGCCCACGAGGATGCGCACCGTCCCATCCATCAGGGGGACCTGCTGGTCCGGAACCTTGTCGGCGTGGACCCCAGCTCCGGCGCCGTAGCCGTGGCCGAGCAGGTCCGCCAAGGGCAGATCGTCCAGTTCGTGCTGCGCGATGCTCGGGCCGCCCGCGCCGATATGCGTCGGATGCTGGAGACCCTCTAC
>CAZCMC010000039.1:0-10638 GCA_964499665.1 uncultured bacterium
CGGTCATCCTGCGCCATGGACCGCTCTCGAAAGCTCTGCGAGCGGCCTTCACGGCTCGATCGATATCCTCCCTGTCACCCTCAGCGACCTGAGCCAGAACGTCGCCGGTTGCCGGATTTACGGTAGGAAAGGTCTTTCTGGATGCAGCGTCCACCCACTTGCCGTCGATCAGCATCCTTCGGGGCTGACTCATGAAGCTGCTGACCCGATGATCAATGCGAATCTCCGCTACCGCCGTTGCCATTTCTCTTCTCCTTCCTGCGCCATCCGGTAACGCGAAAGCGACTGTGTTATGACTCCAGGCTACCATTTTCTCTCATAGCTGGCAAGAGGAATGGCAGTGGCCACCGTCTCCATGAATCCATAGAGAGAGCCGAAGCTCAACAATGCAGGAAGCGCCACGCAGTCGATCGCACTGGCCATCAGGAGTCCGCGAGTCACTCTTCCAGGAAGGCCTGCACGCCGCGATACACTTGAATGCGGTTCTTCTCCAGCAGGGCGTAATGGGTCGAATCCCCGATGTCCAGGCGTCGCTTATACGGCGCCGAGGTGAGCTTCTGGAGGAGGTCGTCGGCCGCCTCGCTGCTGATCATCTCTTCGGCGCTGCCCCGAATGATCATGGTAGGGACTTTGATCCTCGCGGGGTCGAAGAGCGAACGCCCGGCATGGATCTCGTGCCAATCGATGTACGGGCCATTGGGAAGCTGGATCGATTCCGGACTCCTCTGCTTTGCTGTCGAATCAGAGGCGAAGAGGGCGTCGATCCAGGCGTCGATCACCTCCTTCTCCCGCCAGACATCGCGCAGCTCCGGCTTGATCCAAGCGTCCCAGCCATCGAGTATCTCCTTGCGGGACAGGTAGCGATAGGCGCCCATCTCAGAATGCGGCCGGTCCGGGTTCGTGGGGTCGCCAAAGGCCTTCACATACGTGGCGTTCTTGCCATAGAACGCCCCGAACATCACCAACTTGTTCACCTTCTCCGGGTGAAGCGTGGTGTAGAGGGCGCACCAGGAGGCACCAATCGACCAACCGATGAGGTTGATCTTGTCTACCTTTCGCTTGGACCGAATGTAATCAATTGCCGCGTCAATGTCCCGCATGGCTTGGTCCGCTCGAACAAGTGGAAGGTTCTGGCCGACCGGCTCCTTCATCTCAGGCGGCCGCGTCGAGCGCCCAAACCCTCTGATATCCAGGGTGAAGGCATCGAAGCCACGCTCAGCGACATAGTCCATCCAGGAATAACCGGGGAGAGCAAGGTCAAAGATGGTGGAGGCAGGGCTGGGAATGCCGTGGACGAACAGGACCACATTCTCCTTGGTGATCTTTGGCAGGTTTGTCAGCCGCTTCTCTCGAACGAACAGCTTGATCCCCGGGTCCCTTCCCTGCACCAAAAATTCCTCTTTGACAATGACGTTTTCCTGCTCCGCCGCGGCTGCGACCGACCCGCCCGTGGCGATGACGGCGACTGCCGTCCAGAAGGTCAGGCCGACTCGCCACCTGTGCACCATGCTCAGCTCCTTTCTCCACATGTCATCTTGGGGGGTTGAACTCTTCAGCCAGGACACGAATATGACTCCCCTTATCCCCCCTCACCCTCAACCCTCTCCCCCCAATGGGGGCGAGGGAAGGCTGGAAGCCATTAGTATAGGGATACCAGGAGCGTGGGTGTCAACTCCTTTTCACGCCGGGGTACAAATCTGTGCCACCGGCCTGACACTTCGGGCTGTCCCCTCCGGCCGATATACGGTATGATGCCCCCAACTGGAGAGGCGATGGCTCTCGCAAAGCTGCTCACATTCAGCCTACTGGCGGCATCGATCGGGTACTGGGTGCTCTGCATCATCGGCGCGCTCAAGTTCCTCTCCAGGCGGCCCGACGAACGCGCGGAGGGTGCACCGCCTGTGACGATCCTGAAGCCGCTCAGGGGGCTCGATCCTGACCTGGCAGACAACTGTCGCGCCGTCTGCCGCCAGGACTATCCGGTCTACCAGGTGATCTTCGGCGTGGCCGACCCTCAGGACCCGGCGATCCCATTGCTGCAATCCGTGCTCGCGGAATCGCCGGGAGAGCGGCATCGGCTGGTCATCGGACCTGAGGTCTATGGGCCGAACCGCAAGGTCAGCCTGCTGCAACAGATGCTCCCTTCCGCGGCCCAAGAGGCACGCCGACAGGGATACCGATTGCTCCTGCGCCTGATTCACCGCCGGCGACAGGCCAAAATCATCCCCCGTCACGATCAGTTGCGCCAACGCCCCACTCCGCCCTCAAAACAAGACACCCGAGCAAGGTCCATCCATCCCTGACGGATCAACCCTCGCCCGGGCGCCCGAATCGCTTCATTGCCGTCTGCGCCACGCGAATGTTACGCCTGCTGACCGACCGTGATCAACTCGGCAGCATAGCCGAGCCGGACCTGGTGCCGGGCGGATCGACAAGCACCGCTTTAATCAGGTGAGAAGTCCTCCGATCTGGAGGGATGCGGCAAGCGCAGGGACAAAACCGCTTGCAGGGTACAGGAAAGCCTCCGCGCCTGTCAATCGAAAAGCAGGGAGCGCGGCGATTGATCTGCGATCTGTCTGTTTGCCTCCTGGCGCCGATCTATCTATAATACTGACCATGAATCAGCCGGACGATGCTCGGACCGTCAGCCGCAAATTGACCAAGGCAAGCGGCTCGAACTTCTACTACGCGTTTCTCTTTCTGCCTAAGCCGAAGCGGGAGGCGATCTACGCGGTCTATGCCTTCTGCCGCCTGAGCGACGATCTGGTGGACGAGGCGAAGGCCGGAGGTGACCCTGCGGCGGCGCTGACTCGGTGGCGCAAAGAACTCGACGGCTACTTTCGGGACAGCGTCGGACACCCCGTCATCGTGGCCGCTGGTCAGGCCGCGCGCCGGTTCAACATCCCGAAGACCCACTTCGAGGAGCTGCTCAACGGCATGGAGATGGACCTCACGCGGGCGCGTTATGCGACGTTTGAGGAGTTGTACTCGTACTGTTACCGGGTAGCCTCGGTTGTGGGCCTCATCTGCATCGAGATCTTCGGCTATCGTAACCCGAGGACCAGAGAGTATGCCGAACGGCTGGGCATTGCTTTTCAGCTCACCAATATCCTCCGGGACCTAGCAGTTGATGCTGAGCGAGGACGGATCTACCTGCCCCAGGATGACCTGAGGCGAATCGGCTACTCGGAAGAGGAGCTGCTGGCGGGGAAATACAACGACGCTTTCGTGGAGTTGATGCGCTTTCAGTGCGAGCGTGCTCGGAACTATTTCCGCGCGGCGATGGAGGCTTTGCCAGCCGAGGACCGGCGGTCGCTCCTGGCCGCCGAGATCATGCGGGCGATCTACTACCGCCTCTTACTGAAGATCGAGCAGCAAGCCTACAATGTCTTTGAATGCGATTTCGCCATCCCCCGATCCCGGAAGCTCCTCCTGGCCAGCGGCCTCTGGCTACGATCCCTCGTGCCATCATAACCATGATGCCAACGCGCCCGGGAGACACGCCCGCCCCCCTCCAGCCCCACAGACGATTTCCCGTCATTGAGCTGCCCACGTCTCCCGGCCGAAGATCGTCGATGATAGGGGCCGGGTCACTGGATCCTGCCTGAGGCTCAAGGAGGGAGCACGCGTGCGGCCGGCACTGGAGCCCTATCAACTCACCGCCCGCCATCACGCAGGGATCAGCGAGGGGTCCTCCAGCGGCGATGCATCCAGAACCATTGCTCGGGATGCCTAAGAACGAACCGCTCGATTGCCGCATTATAGGCACGCGTGTTCGCCAGAATCGCCTCGCTTGGGTTCTCACACTCGACAACCGGAAGCGCCTCCTCGAAGCGAAGCACGTGGTGGCCATCCGGCTCCCGCCAGCTGGCGGCCGGAACAACCGGAGCCCCGGTCGAAAGCGCAATGGTCGCGAGGCTTCGAAAGGTCAAGGCTGGGTGCCCAAAGAACTCCACCTCCACTCCATCCCTCCCTCCAGCGTGCTGGTCGAGGATGACCACAACGACATCCTTGGCAGCGAGTCGGTCGAGGATCGCCTCAAGTGTACCTTTCTTGGCAAGGACCCCGAGGCCCGCACGGCGGAACCGTCCAGTGACCAGGGCATCGAGCCAAGGAGGACGAAGGGGTTTTCGAAGAATGTGGAACCGACCGCGGTATTCCGGGAAGTTCGCCATCCCCGCGACGGTCGCCAGCTCCCAGTTCCCGAAGTGGCCGGTCAGAACGAGCACGCCCCTCCCTTGTCCGCCGGCGCGAAGCATTGCCTCGATGTTGTCCACCCGGACCAACGCGGCTCGCCGTGCCGCCGAGAGCCATGGAAAGCGCAGGAACTCGAACAGGGAACGGACCACGTGCCCGTAGAAGGCTTGCGCCAGCCGCAGGATTTCTTGCTCCGGGACCTTTTCCCCAAAGACGCGACGGAGGTTCGAGAGGACAACGCGGCGGCGGATGGGGAGAAGGTGACAGAAGAGCTTACCGACTAGCGGCACCGGGGTCTCCGCCGGCTCGGTGACCGCAACCGCCGACGCGGTGGTCCCGTCATGCGTGAGCGAGAGCACGATCGTCTTCAGCCGGTAGCGATCGAGGAGTTCCTGGACCTTCTGGCCTGGCACGATGCGCGGCGCGCCGTAACCGTCCCGCGCGACCGCAAAGTCCTCTAACCCGATCTTCCCGAGCGCGGCCTCACGGGGAAAGAGTTTGAGGCAGGCCTCTTTGGCTGCGAACCGTGCCGCCAGGCTGCTCACTCGACCGGCCCCTTCTCCAACATCCCGAAATTCCTCCTCGGAGAAGATCCGCAGGAGGTCCTCACGGGCGGTCTCACACAGCAGCCGCTCCATTCGCGCGATCTGCACGGTGTCGATGCCACACCGCATAAGCGGGCTGGAATCGGCCGTCATCCGTCCCTTAGCCAAGCGAGGCCCGCAGAAGAAGTGCGGCGTTCGTCCCGGCAAATCCTCGGCAGAGAACGAGCGCGACATTGCTGCGCGGCGGTCGCCCGATAGGCGACACGGGTATGTCGGCGCAGCTCGGGTCGAGCTGGCGGAGGGTTGTGACCCCTGGGACCTCCCCACGCCGTAGCGACGTGAGAGCCAGTACCACATCAATGATACCGGAGGCAGCCAGCATGTGTCCAAACACCCATTTGAATGCCGTCAGCGGAGGGGACGCGGCGCCAAAGACCCGGCGAATTGCCGAGGCCTCTGATGCGTCAGACAGCGGCGTCCCGTTGCCGTGAGCCACGATCATGCCGACGTCATTGGGGCCCAACCCGGCTTCATCGAGAGCAAGGGCCATTGCGCGCGCAAGTCCCTCTCCATCGCCCCGAATCGAAAGGAGCCCCTCCCCCTCGGCGACGGAGCCGGTCCCGAGCAGTTCGCCGAGGACCTTCGCCCCTCGCGCACGAGCCGCAGACTCCGTCTCGAGCACCAGCGCCGCAGCCCCTTCTCCCAGGAGGCTCCCGCTTCGCGCGGCGTCAAAGGGTCGAATCGTGTCCTTGGCGAGGAGGCCGAGCGCATGATAATAGAGGATCTTCTCCGGCTCGACCGGCGAATCGTGCCCGACCGCGATCGCCCGGTCAGCCTCCCCTGCCCGAAGCGCGGCCCCAGCCTCGGCGACCGAGAGCATCCCGCCGATGCTGTGGTTCGTGATGCACCCATTCGGCCCCTTGAAGCCGTAACGGATCCCAACGTGGCAGAGGACGTTATTGGGGAGCGAGCGGAGGAGCCACATCGGGTTGACGGTCGCGGTGAGCTCGCGACCGAAGGCCCCCAGATCCCCCGCTGCTGCGGTGAGAAGAGGGAAGAACTCGTACTGGTCCTGATAGGCGGCTCCTCCGGAGCCGACGTAGACAGCGGTGCGTTCGTTGAACCGATCGGCCCGGGCGGCATCAAGGGTGTTGCGAAACGCGACGAGTCCGGCGCCATCGATCGCCTTGGCTGCGGCGTACAGCCCGAGGAGATGGGTGCGTCTGACCAGCTTGTGCAGCTTCCGGTCCTCCACCAATTCACGCGGGTTGAGGTCACGTATCTCTCCAGCCAGCTTCGCCGGCCAATCGGACGAGTCCCACTGCTGGATCGGCGCAATCGCCGATCGCCCGCCCCTCGCCGCTTCCCAGACCTCTTCAGGATTCTTGCCAGCAGCGCAGATGGCCCCTAGGCCGGTCACCATCACCCGCCGGCTCATGCGCGAACGTCCTCAGGGTTCCGAAGCACGACGCAGTTGTTCGACCCACCGAAGCCGAAGGAGTTCGACACCGCAACGCCGACCCTTCGGACGCGCGGCCCGTCGTGAACGAAGTCAAGGTCGCAGTCAGGGTCCCGCTCTGTGAGGTTCGCATTGAGCGGCAGGGCGCTATGATGAATGGCCAGGGCACAGATCGCGGCCTCCACCGCCCCAGCCCCCGCGATGAGGTGTCCCATCAGGCTCTTCGTGGAGCTGACCGCGGTCCGTAGCGTATGCATTCCGAATACCGCCCGGACCGCCGCGCACTCGCTCCTGTCGTTCATGGGGGTCGAGGTCCCGTGGGCGTTCAGATAGTCCACATCCTCCGGTCGCGCCCCGGCATCGGCGAGGGCCCAGCGCATTGCCTGGATCGGCCCATCGCCCGATGGATGAGAATCGGTGATTCTGTAGCTGCTCAGGGAGTTTCCGTCACCGGCGAGCTCGGCGTAAATCCGCGCACCCCGCCGACAGGCCGACCCCCACTCCTCTAGAACGAGGAAACCGGCCCCTTCGCCCAGCACGAAGCCGTTTCGGGTCCGATCGAACGGCCGGCTCGCCCGCTCGGGCGCATCATTATCCGGCGAAAGGGCGCTGAGGAGACAGAACCCCGCGAGCCCGAGCGGGTTCAACATCGAATCAAAGCCGCCGGCGAGGACGAAATCGCAGGTCCCACGGCGGATCAGCTTCATGGCCGTTCCGACCGCCTGCCCCCCCGATGCACACGCCGTGTGAACCGAGCTGGCATAGCCGCGGATCCCGAAATGACGAAGGAGGAGCGAGAGCCCGGCATTCGCTTGACTTCGGCAGAACGCAAGCGGGTCTGCGGCCGCCATCCCCGAGGCTCCAAGTCGCTCCACGGCCAGGCTGCCGTCCACAACGAAACGTCGATGGACCTCTTCAAGCTCCGCGAACTCGACCGTCGTCATCGCGCTCCCGACGACGCAGCCCCAGCGCACCGCGGTGCCTTTCTCCGGGAGAATGCCCGCGTCGCGAACCGCTTCTTCGGCCGCCGCAAGCGCAAAGCGATGATAACGGTTTGTGAACTTGAGGAGCTTACGGTCCTCGATGGCGGTTCCCGGATCAAATCCCTTGACCTCGGCAGCGATCCGCACTGGAAAGCCGCCAGCATCAAAGCATGTGATAGGAGCGACCCCGCTGCGACCAGCCAGGAGCGCTTGCCATGTGGTCGCGGCATCGTTGCCGAGCGGGGTCACGAGACCCAGCCCGGTAATCGCTACCCGGCGTGGTCGCCCTGTCACGATTGCCCCCACACGCCCGCTTGCACCCGAGCGGTTGACACCCGTTGGCCCCCGACCGCCGCTACGAGCGCGATTTCGGCTGAGGCTGGACTCACCGCCAGCACCTCCGCGCAAATCTCCACCGCCTGACCGGGATGTACGAGCGAGCGCAGTTTCAGGTTGTAGACGCGCTCGGCCCTGAACAGCATTCGCCCGCTCGGGTCAATTGCCTCCGCTGCGAGTTCCACTGCGAGCCGTAGCTGCGCGTCGACCAAGAGCGTCCCTGGAAGGACCGGCTTCCGCGGGAAATGGTCCGCAAAGAACGGGGCTGACATGGGGACCTGCATCGCCGCGCGCACACGCTTGCCGGGGGTTCGATCAATGAGGACTACGCGGGGGCTCTGTGCGGCGGCGCTGGAGAAACCTCGACAGGGCGCCTCGTCCCCGCAGAGCAACTCGAACCTTTCGCGCGCAGCTTCGGGGTCTTCGAAGTCCTCCATCGGGAGCATCGGCCCCACGCACCGGCTCATTTCAAGAATCGGCATATCCCCGACCCGCGCCCATCCATTATAGAGGACTGCATCGCTCTCGCAAGCTTCAAGCTCGACTTCGAGGTCGAGGATGGTCCCCGGGGCGGCCCTCTCTTTGAACTTCACTTCACCGGCGAGCCCGGCAACCGGCCGACTCCGGAACTCCGCATTTGCCATCGCCACCCACGCCGCGAGCTGCCCAACCGCTTCAGCCACGAGGCAGGGCGATAGATCGCGGAGTTCTCCGGGGATGGCGAAAGAGCCCCGGGCCCGCTTTCCCGGATCGATCTCTGTGATTCGATCAACCAACAGAAAGGCCATTCCCTACTTCCGATGCCAAGGTGGCCGCGGAACTCATGCGGGATACCCCTACACCCTGTCCCATGAAGCGACCGAGTTCCTTGCGACAACCGGCGGGCTACAGGTTCCGGCCTCCGCGGTTCGACGCCTCACGGCTAAGGCTCCCCGCGGTCTGAGTGGATTACCAGGTCACCTAGTGCCGTTCCAACTACTTACGCCAAAATGGTAAGGCTGGGGCAAGCGATAGTCCTTACCAGTACACCTGTCGGCGACTAGCCGCAACACGTTGGAACGGCCTAGCTATCTGGGGGCTTCGCGCTTTGCTTTTGGGCGCTCACAACCAGTCTGCAAAAGGTCTCCACGCTGAAGAGTAGCGGGATGTCACGGACCTTCATCGGAGAGCGAAAGCGCTCCACAGGAACCTCACTCAAGTGCGCCTGCAGCCGTTTCAAGCCCGCCTCCGTTAGGAGGCCATTCTGCTCGAACTCCGCCTCCGAGAGGGTTCCGCGCGCATCCTCGACGATTTTTCCCCGCGGGATCTTCACTTTGAACAACCGTTCGAGCCGAAACACAATATCAAGGAAGTCAATCGACTCTGCGTCGAGGCCCTCGATTAGCGAGGTCGTGAGCGTCATCTCGTCGAGATCCCGTCCCAGCGCCTCCGCGATCGTCTGCGCAACTTTCGGATAGACTTCGCTGATCTCACCCTTCGTTATTTCAAGAGGCACATGCATCCGTTCACTCCATCTTGAATCCGCCATCGACGTGGAGGATCTGCCCAGTAATGTAATCCGCGTACCTCGAAGCGAGAAACATAATCGCAAAGGCAACCTCGATCGGCATGCCAAACCGCCGGAGGAGAATCCGCGATCTTACCTCGTCGGCCGCTTGCTCGAGAACCTCGCGAGACATATCGGTTTCGATGACCCCTGGAGCCACGGCATTCACGGTGATCCTGCGGGGCGCCAGTTCTACCGCGAGGGACCTGGTAAATGCATTGATTGCCCCCTTACTTGCCGCGTAGTTGGTTTGACCTCGGCCGCCCCTTTCACCGGCGACGGAACTCACGTTGATGATCTTCCCTGTCCTGCGCGAAATCATGTACGTCACAACCGCGCGCGTCACGTTAAAGACCCCGGCGACGTTCGTGTCGAGAACGGTTCGCACGTCGTCGTCCTCAAGTAGCGCCAACAGGTTGTCACGGATAACCCCGCTGTTATTGACGAGCACATCGATGCGGCCGCAACGGGCAGCCATCCGCTCAACAGCTGCATGACACGCCATGGAGTCGCGGACATCGACCTGCTCTGCCGTGATACGGTGCCCTGCCGCCAGGCCAGCCGCGACAACCTCATTAGCGATCGCAGTGTTTTCGCGATAGAAGAAGGTGACGTCGGCTCCCTCCGCTGAGAAGAGGTCCACGGTTGCGCGCCCGATGCCGCGGGTCCCACCCGTAACGATAACCGCCTTATCCGCCAGTCCGGAGTCCTGGAACATTCTGACCCCTCAGGCCGACACCGAAAAACCGCCATCCACGACCAGCGTGTGACCGGTGACCATGTCGGCCTCCGGAAGGCACAGGAGGTAGACCGTACCCGCGACATCTTCCGGCGTCAGCGCCCGCCCGGCTGGCGCACGATCCGCGAACGACCACAGCAACTCTTCACGGTTCGGGAAGAAGCGAAGCGCATCGGTGTCCACGGGCCCCGCGCTGACCGCGTTGACGCTGATGCCCAGCGGTCCCAACTCCTGCGCCAGGGTCCGCACGAGCGACTCCAGAGCCGCTTTCGAGGCTCCGACAAAGCCATAGCCCGGTATCGCCCGGCTTGCGCCGAGGCTGGACATTGCAACAATTCGCCCCCCGGACGACATGAGCGGGACCGCGCGCTGCGTGAGCAGGTTGAGCGCTAACGCGTTCGTCTCCATGCACCACCGCCACTGCTTGAGGGTCATCTCGCGCGCGGGCTTGAGCACACCGCTGGCGGCATTGTTGACCAGGATATCGAGATGGTCGAAATGGTGACAAAATGCTTCGATGATTTCATCAACGCTCTCCGGGCTGGCAACGTTGCCATGCAGCGCACAGGCGCGGCGCCCGAGCGCGCGGATCTCCTCGCACACCGACTCCGCCTGCTCGTGGCTGTTAAAGTAGTTCACCGCCACGTCACATCCGGCTGACGCAAGCTTCCGCGCGATCGCCCGACCGATGCCACGGGAAGCCCCGGTCACGAGCGCCACCTTCCCGGCGAGGGGGCACGACATCGTCCTCTCCCCTAGCGTTATCTTCACCGACTAATGCCGTTCCAACTTGTTGCGGCTAATCGCCGACAGGTGTCCTGCTAAGAACTATC
>CAZCMC010000040.1:0-4283 GCA_964499665.1 uncultured bacterium
CCGACCATGTACAGAAACATCATGGTGCCACTTGACAATTCCGAGTATTCGAACTGCGCCGCGGAACTTGCGGTCGCCCTCGGACAGCACTTCGGCGCAACCTTGACCGGCTCCCACGTGTATGCCGCCAAGATGCACGACTACCGTTTCAAGCAGATGGAGTACACCCTCCCTGAAGAGTATCAGGATGAAAATGAGTTGGAGCGGCAACGGAAGATTCATGACTCTCTGATCACGATGGGACTTCAGTTGATCTCAGATTCCTACATCGACGTGATGGAGCGGCGGTGCCAGGAGCGAGGTCTGGTCTTCGAACGCAAGATGTTCGACGGACGGACCTTCCAGCCATTGGTGGAGGACATCAAGAAGAGCGGCTACGACCTGGTCGTGATCGGCGCGCTGGGCCTGGGCGCGGTGAAGGATAGCCTGATCGGCAGCGTGACGGACCGGGTGATCCGGCGGGTCACCACCGACGTCCTGGTGGCGAAGAACGTCGCACCGTTGGCGGAGCAGAACGGCGGCAGCATCCTGGTGGGGATCGACGGTAGCCCTCAGTCGTTTGCCGGGCTTAAGTCAGCCATCGCCATCGGGCGCGCCATGAATCGGCAGGTGGAGGCGGTTGGGGTCTACGACCCGTACCTGCACTACGCGATGTTTAACAGCCTCGTGGGCGTGTTATCCGAGAAGGCCTCGAAGGTCTTCAAGTTCAAGGAGCAGGAGAAGCTGCACGAGGAGATCATTGACACCGGTCTGGCCAAGATCTACCAGTCGCACCTGGAGGTGGCCAGGACCGTGGCGGCGGAGGACGGGGTCGATCTGAAAATCACCTTGCTGGACGGCAAGGCGTTCGAGAAGATCATCCAGTACATCAGGAAGGAGAAGCCGTGGCTCCTGGTCCTCGGCAGGATCGGCATCCATAGCGATGAGAGCATGGATATCGGCAGCAACGCCGAAAACCTCCTTCGTCTGGCCCCGTGTCACGTCTTGCTCACGAGCGGTAAGTGTTACCCGCCGATCGACGTGAGGGCGGAGGAGGCCGTGAGCTGGACCGATGAAGCGCTCGCCCGCATGGAGCGGGTGCCGGACTTCGTGAAGGGGATCGCCAGGACCGTCGTCCTGCGGTTCGCCTTGGAGCGAGGCCACTCGGTCGTGACCTCGTCGGTGATCGACCAAGTGATGGACATCTTCATGCCGAAGCGGACGGCGGAGATGGCGGGGCAGGTGGCGCTGGAACTCGCTGTCGAGCGGATTCGTGCGGCCGATCTGTCCGCATTCCTCTGCGAGGTCTGTGGTCACGTCGCCAGAGAGGTGAAGCCGGTCCAGTGTCCGGTCTGCCGCGCCGGCTCGGAGAAATTTCAGACGATCGACAAAACGGTCGTCGAAGCCCTGGCAGGGCGCGAGGGCGCCCTGGAGGAGGAAGAGGCGTTCGATGGCGTGAAGCTCACCTGGACCGAGGAGGCCAAGAAGCTCCTTCGGACTGTGCCGTCGGGATACGAACGGAGGCGGGCGAAGGCCAGGATGGAGAAGTCGGCCAGGATCCGGAAGCTGGAGGCGATCACGAAGGACGTAGCCGCGGCGGTCATCGACGAGGATGCGGACGCGAAGAGCGTGACTCCGCTGGCTCGAAGCGCTGTCGCGCCGGGCCCGTTCATGCCGAACCATACCGTTGCCTGGACCGAGGACGCGGTGGACCGGCTGAACCGGGTGCCGGCAGGCTTCATGCGGGACATCACCAGGTCAAGGATCGAGGCGGTGGCAAAGGAACGCGGCACCGAGCTGATCGACCTGGAGGTGGTGGAGGCCGGCATTGAGGTCGGCAAGAAGATCATGAACGAGGTTGTGGCCGACTACAGCAAGGGCGAGATCCAGATAGCGGCGATCCGCGAACGGTACGAGGGGAAGCGGGAATAGGGCGAGTGGGAGGGCTGATTGCTGCGCCCCGGCGACCGTTCAGGGATGGCGATACAACAGGCGAAGTTCCGGCAGGCGGCGCTGTCGTACCTGATCTACGGCTGCCTCTACCTCGCGGGGGCTGCATATATCGCGGCCTCAGGTGTCTCCGGGCGGGCCATGACTAGCCGATCGGCCCTCGTGTGGTTCGGCGTAGGGGCGATCCTGGTCATCCTGTTTCCCTGGCTGATCAGCAAGGGCTATGTCTGGTTCACTCGGACCCTCGTTCTTCTTGTCCTCTTTCGGGCCGTCGGCGTTGTTAGGGTCATCGTCAGGCCGACAATCGCGGCGGTTCCCCTTATTGGAGGGATCGAACTCCCCATGCGCCTGGGGGCGTTCTTCTTTTTGCTCGTCACTCTCGGGGCCGGCTATATGCTGGCCCGGGCCGCTTGGGATCTCAGACCATGAAAACATACGGGGATATCCCCGGCGACGCCGGCTCCGATGTGTTGGGCCAGGTCAACGCCCAACAGGAACGCCTCCGGGCCCGCATGGCGAAGATACATGCCAAGGTGGCCGTCCTGAGCGGCAAGGGCGGGGTCGGCAAAAGCGTCATCGTCGCCAACCTGGCTGCTGCCTTTGCGAAAGGCGGGCTGCGGGTTGGGGTCCTGGACGCCGATATCAACGGCCCGTCCCTGGGAAAGATGCTCGGGGTGCGGGGACAGCGTCTCGCCTTTGAGACGGCCGGCGTACAGCCCGCGCTGGGGCCGCTGGGAATACGGGTGCTGTCGATGGATCTCTTCCTCCCCAGCGATGAGACCCCTGTCCTCTGGACCGGGCCGACGGAGGGGGGAGGGTACCTCTGGCGAGGGGCGATGGAAGCCGCAACACTCAGGGAGTTCCTTGCTGACACCGAGTGGGGCGAACTGGACCTGTTGCTTCTTGACCTGCCGCCCGGGACTGACCGAATCTCCAGCCTGCTCTCGTTACTCCCGGAACTCCACGGGATTGTTATCGTGACCTTGCCCTCCCAAATCTCACAGCTCATCGTGGCCAAATCGGTGACCGTCGCCAAGGAGATCGTGAAGGCGCCGATACTGGGCCTCGTCGAGAATATGGCGGCCCACCGTTGCGCCCACTGCGGCGCTGAGGAGCCGCTGTTCGCCGGGGAGGATTCGGCGCGAATGGCCGAGCGGCTGGCGATCCCTTTCCTGGGCCGCATTCCTTTCGATCCGGTTCTCACGCGCTGCGCTGACGAGGGGACCCCGGCCCTGCTGTTGCATCCGACCGCGCCCGCGGCCCAAGCCCTGTCTCGAATCGCCGCCAGGATAGGGGAGGCGCTGCGCCTTGCGCCGGCGCTCGCGGAGGCAAAGGAGAACCCATGAAGTTTCTATGCGTCCCGTGCGATGAGCCGATGAAGATAACAGAGACGAAGGGACCGGAGGACGGGACCCTGGCTGTGGTGTTTGGGTGTCCGAGCTGCAGGCGGCAGGTGGCAATGCTCACCAATCCGATGGAGACACAAATGGTCCGATCGCTGGATGTGAAGATAGGGGGACAGCAGGCCCCTCACGATCCGATGGCGTTCGTTCGAAGCAGCCTTGCCGTCAAGCGGGAAGAGGTGCCGTCGCCCAGCGAGGCCTCCTCGACCGGATCAGGCTGCCCCTTTACCTCGATCGCGAATTCTGCGTTCGAGAGGCAAGGCTCGATGGGGGGGGCGATCTGGAGCGAGGAGGCGGCAGAACGGTTGAGCAACATCCCGAGTTTCGTCCGCTCTTGGGCCCAAAAGGGGATCGAGCAGTACGCGCGGGAGAAGGGCTACCAAAGAGTCACAGTCGAGGTGATGGAAGAGGCGAGGCAACGCTTCGGAATGTAAGCGGCGTCCATGACCTCACTGCGGCTGGCGAATCTCTGGCTGCACCTGTTCGCCGCTTCCATCTGGATCGGTATACCGGCCTTCCTCACCCTTCTCTGGCTTCCTCAGGTCCGCAAGGGCATCGATCCGGTCTCCTGGGAGGAACTACTCCTTCGCCTCGGAAGACGCTACATCCGATGGGCCTGGCTGGCCATCGAGATCCTCGTGCTGACCGGAATCTTCAACATCCTGAGCATAGGAATCGAGAGCGGGTTCGCCTTTCCCCCCGCCTTCCTGAGACGGCTCATCGCCAAGCTCGTGATCGTGTTACTCATGGTTGGGCTCCAGGTAGGATTGAGCGTCATCTGGCTGCCACGGCTTGCGAAGGGTCCATCTGGGGGGGTGGCAGAGAGGGCGATCCGCCGTGTGCTTCTCGCCACCAGTATTGCAGGGGCTCTCACCTTGTGGCTCGCCCTGATGCTGCGGAGCTAATACAAACGCATTCAATGAGGTGATGTCATTGCTGCGAAAGCTCCCC
>CAZCMC010000040.1:4383-10553 GCA_964499665.1 uncultured bacterium
CGGAGCTAATACAAACGCATTCAATGAGGTGATGTCATTGCTGCGAAAGCTCCCCGTGACGCATACTGTCACCCTGAGCCGAGCGAAGGGTCTCCGGGATTCTTTGCAGAGTCTACACTGAGCGAAGCGAATGTGCTCAGAATGACAACGTCACAGCATCCATTACGTTTGTATTAGATCGACGGAACGCGCTGGTCCGGAATTGAGCGGGGGGACGCGGCGTGGGCGGGGGCAAGCCCCTCTCGGGGCGGCGGCTCAGGCGAGGGAGATCCGATGTTCCCCGAGGATCTGTCGGAGGCGCTGGCCGTTGATGAGTTCGAGGGGCGGCCCCTCGATCAGTTTAGGGACCTCCTCGGAAAAAAAACCGGTCGTGATGAAAATGCCTTTGGATGCCCCCTCGGCGCGCACGGTGTCGCTCAGGGCGATGATCCGCGTGGAGTCGATCGGCTCGTCGGGCGAGGCCAGCACGCAATGGATGATATAGTCGCCTCCGGTGATCGGCTTGGGATTCACAGCGGTGATGTCGATTTTCCCTTGCTTATTGCTGTTGAATGAGTTGATGACCAGACCCATCTCTTCCAGGAGGCGGATGCACAGGCGCTCGAACTGCTCCGGGGCGAGCCGCTCCAGTCGCTGCTGCTCAGCGCCCCTGGGCTGGTAGTAGGCCTTTTCGGCAGCCACAGGTGTGGAGGAGCGGTTGATCAGAAGGATGAGGGCCAAACCGGCCAGGATCGCGATGGTGACCAGGATGAACACGCCTGCCCCTTAACAAGTAGCGGGAGACCTCGACACACGAACGGGAACGGTCTATTTGTACATCTCTTCGAAGATCCGGTCCTTTTGGCCCTTATCGATGAGGCGATCGTGCCGAAACGCCTGCTTCATCGCTATGCCGAGGCAGATCAGCACGAGGACCAGCATTCCGATGATGGGGATGTTATCCGGTTGGGTCGCAATGGTCAGAAACTGTTCCACAGGCTTACTCCTTCCGACGGAATTGTAGCATCATCGTTGATGATTGCAAGCCTTTTGTCTGGAGGGCGCGGTGGGGTATCTGCCGAAAGGGCTCCAACTGTTCGGGATGGCGAATCTGATGGTCGGCCTCTACATCGGCCTGACTGACGAGAGGGGGATGTGGACGGAGCTCTATCTGCTCGGCATCGGGAGCGTGCTCTTCTTGCTTGGGAAGCTCCTGGAAGGCAGGGGGAAACAGTGAACCCAGCGATGGGGAGGCTATGGCTTTTCCTCCTCGTGATCTCGCTGCTGGGGGAAGGGGCCTCGGGGGCGCTCAAGCCGGCGGACCCTCCCTCCGCCGCCCCGGACCAAGAGTATCGACGCGGGGTGACGCTTCAGCAAGAGGGACGCATGTCCGAGGCGATCGATGCCTTTCGGGCCTGTCTTCGACTCGACCCAACGCGCTCCCAGGCTTATGACAGGCTCAAAGAGGCATACGGGCACAAGCAGACGATCGATCAGGTGGTTGCCGAGCTAAGCAATCGAACGGAGCGGGACCGCAGCGACTTCGTCTCCTGGAATCTGCTCGGTGTCCTCTATGTCAAGCAGGGGCGCTGGTCGGACGGCATGGCGGCGCTTGAGCGGGCGGTGCTATCTCAGCCCAGGGATGTTGATGCCTGGACCAATCTCGGCTGGCTGCTGACCGAGTTGAAGCAGGTCGAGAGGGCCCGCGAGGCGTTCGGCCGTGCGCTTGCCCTCAACCCCGGCTATGGCCGTGCTCACGCCGGGATGGCCGGACTGCACGCGGAGGGAGGTGGCGACTACGATAAGGCGATCGAAGCGTATCGGCTCGCGCTTTCGGCCGAGCCGGACAATCCAACCTACCTCTACGACATGGGGTGGGCCTATTACCGGAAGGGGATGACCGATCGAGCCCTGGAGATCTTGACGCGAGCGTCGGTCCTCGCCCCCGACGATCCGGCGGGGCGAGCGAAGGTCGGATGGGCGCGGCTTCGCCTGAAAGATTACCCGGCTGCGATAGAGGAATTTCAACAGGCATTGCGTCAGCAGCCAACGTATGCCTTCGCTCGGTTCGGACTGGCGCGGGCGCTTCAGGCGGAGGGGAGGAATGACTCAGCAATGGTGGAATACAAGCGGGCTTGGCGGGAAAGCAGGAACGATCTCTACCTGATCTACGTGCTCGGGCTCTACCTGCAGCGGAGTCTGTTCTTCATCCTCCTGGTGGTCGCCCTTGGGATGGTCCTCACGCTTTTCTGGCTGTTTCGGCGGAAGGCGGTGCCGCAGGCATCGCAGCCGGCGGGCGAAAAATGACACGGAAGGGGAGGCGCCTCACGCCAAGCGGGCGATCATTCTCGGGTCGATGTGCTTCGTCTGCATCGTTCGCTTGAGTTCGTGAAGCTGCTTGCTCACCTGCCAGCACTGATAGATCGCGTAAAGGGTGAAGATCCCCATGAGGCCGGCGATCGTTTGGAACCCCAGGAAGGGAATGAAGCTTTCCGCGTTCAGGAACCCTCCTAGCAGCTCTCCAAGGCTGGGCTTTGGATCCGTCAGAAGGGTGTCGAGCCGGATGGTTCGAAGGGAGAGGAGGCCGCTCGCAACCGAGATCAGGCCGGTCACCGCTCCTCCGGCGGCGAGCTGCATGAACCTTTGGCGCTTACCCCGATACCGGGGGATGAACTGGGCCCGACCTACCGCTTGAAGCAGGCCTTGGGCCAGATCGTGCTTCTGGCGAAGGGTCATCCCCTTCTTCTCTAATTCAGACACCACATACACGTCCTTTCCGAACTCGACCGCCACCTCCTTTTTCAGCCGCACTCCTGTTGCCTCTGCCGCAGAGAATACCGCGATATCGAATGGTCGAGAGCCCCCCAGCATCTCCACGACCTGATAGAGCAAGGCTTGGACCCGCCGATATTCCTCCGGATCCATCGGCTTGATGGGGAGCGGGGCCGGCTTGGCAGCAGGTTTTGCGGCAGGGGCGGGCGCAGCGGGGGCTGCGGGCGCAGGCTTGGGCGGAGCCGGGGCTGCTGCCGCTTCGGCCACAGTCGCAACCGCGGCATGGGCCGTGGCCGGCACCGGTGTAGGTTGGGGCGGGGGCGGGGCCGATTCAGCTACGGCCGAGGATGTTGTGTGGGCTGCGGCCGCCGCAGCCTCGGGCGTGGCCTCGACCTTGACGGTGGCGGCAGCCGGTGCGGCCGTCGCCTTGGCCGCCTCGACCGGCTGGCCCTTCCAGACCCAGTGAGTGGAGCCTTCCGCGACACCGCCCGAGCCGACCTCAGCCTTGCTTTTTGCTGCAGGAACGCCAGTATTCTCGGCGAAATAGTCGATGCCCTTTTGTATGTAGTATTTCCACTCCTCGGGAACCTGGGCCTCCGGGAAGATCGCAGTGACCGGACAGACCGGCACGCAGGCATCGCAGTCGATACACTCCTGGGGATGGATGAAGAGCTGGTCTTCATTTTCATAGAAGCATGCAACCGGGCAGACCTCGACGCAGGCGCGATCCTTGGTCCCGATGCATGGGTCAGCGACGACGTAGGCCATCTCTTCCTCCTCCTCCAGATTCCTCACACATACTACAGATACCTCGTTCTTCGGGCAAGCGAAAACCGTCCCAATTCTCGCCGCCTCGATTCGCGCGAACGCCGATTCCTGTCTCCATGCAATTGATTCTTGGCTCTTCCAGGTATTGTAGGGGCGCTGCTTGCTGCGCCCCCTTCTGAAAATCGTCTGGGCGACGGCCGTACGTGTCATTATGCCAGCTGAACCGTAGGGGCGCTGCTTGCCGCGCCCTCCGTGGGGTCAAGGGCCCCCCTGTCGTCATCCCATGTGACCCGTATGGGACTGCCTCCTGCGGCTCGAACCGTAGGGGCGCTGCTTGCTGCGCCCTCCGTCGGATGAACTTCCCGATTTGGCAGAGGAAGCCCTGCCCCCTAAGATGGGTGATCCGATATGGGCGTGGGCATAGCAACCCATATTTTGAGCCTTCACTTTTCCCTTGACAACACACTAGATATTGTAGTATTAGACAATCCTCCGCACAAAATATGGTATTCTTCCTAACTCGAAAGGTGGCAAGGCCCTGACCTCCCCAGTAGTAACCTGATTCGAGGCAGTGCGGTGACTCAGAAATGGCTTTTCAGGTAATCCGTTCGGGCTGAGCTTGTCGAAGCCCGTCCTGAACAGAGTCGAAGAGCCCAGATGATTCACCCTTCGACACGCTCAGGGCGAACGGAGAACGCTGATAGGTTTTCGAACGCTAAGAGGATGTCGATGCAGTTCTTGGAAGTACAAGTACCAGAATACACGGACCAGGATACTGAATAGTTAGGGTTTTGCGGAAGCATAGCATGCTTGGCTCCTTCAAAGAGAAATTCGACAGTAACAGCCGCTCTGAGCTTATCGCTGAGTTCAACAAGGTCGTTACCACATTGAACGCTGCTGACCCTTCTGCGAGAGTTGCCGTCGGCCATGGAGTGAACTTGGCAAACGCACTTCTCCTCCAGAAGTTTTCAGGCTTGAATGGTTTTCTTGTTGCGTCGCGAGAAGGTCAGCTTGAGCATTTACGCCAGCTGCGAAGTGCTGAGGAGGTGTTAGCAATTAAAGATGCTCAAGTTGCCTTGGGGTTCGGTCTGTTCAAGATGTGGGTGGCGGCGCTCATCGAGAATGACAAAGAGCTAATCGATTATTTTGGCCAAGAGCTTGCCAAGTTTAGCAAAGAAGGTGAATTGCCTATCTAACTCGATGCCGACCCTAACCTCTCGCTCAACCGGGACGTCTGCAAGCGGCGCTCTGCACCACTTGCAGCCGCGCGTTGGCTTCGCACGTTAGGCCGAGGACAAGTGGGGAACCGAGCACACGAGAAGGCGATATTCGAGGCATTCCTGAGAGCCGCGCCAGAATTCGCCGGTGAAGAGATCGCCGAATGGGAGCAGCCTGCCGATAAGAACGTGTTTCCCGATGTGATCTGCAGATCAACCTCCGGGCGCCGCGTAGGTGTCGAGCTTGGCGAGTGGCTGAACGAAGCCGAGATACAGGCGGCGAAGAGCATGGAGGGTATCCAAGCCTCCATCCTTGCGGCGGTCGGAGAGCAGGGCCAGAACACCACAGAGAACATTCACCTGGTGTGGCTGCTCCCCAAGCCGAAGGCGCGCATCAAGCCTAGTGATGTCGGTCATTTCCAGCATCAGCTATTCGAGTGCATCCGAGAATGCGATCGCCGCTGGCCGGCCGAGGGGTGCTGGCATAGTCCTCAGGGACACGGCGTGTCCGGCGATGAGCTGTCTGCCTATCCGGCGCTGGCCAGGCACCTCTACGGTGTTCAGTTGTTCCCGAGCGAACGACACGATGGCTGGCCCCCTAGCGGTCGGATGGTCAAGCGAAGGTGGCCGGTAGGCCACAACTGGATCACATTCCCAGTTCGTGGCGGTTCGTACTCTGAGGAGACGATGCTTCAGCCTCTCCTGGATCTGCTATCAGAGAAGAAGGAACATTACGGGGCTGCGGGATTGGGGTTTGATCACCTGTCGCTGGTGGTCTACTACCACCAGGCTCTGCTCTATAACAGCCCAGTTGAGACAGACGGTTTTACCTTTGACGAACCCGTTGCGGCGGCGGCCCAGTTCCTCGGAGATGACCCAGACCCATTTCACAATATCTACCTTTTTGTGGCGGTCGATTCGGGGCGAGTTCTGAGGGTCTGCCAGCGTGCGCGACGGTGAACCCAGACGCATGGAGGAGCAGACCTCCGTGTGAGAGCGCAGTGGCCTAGTAACGTTTCCGTATCTGACATTGTTTGACTGTTCGCGGTTTGTTTCAAAGAGTAGAATCGAAATGACACCGGCGGAGTCGCCGAAAATAGAGGAGGGCAAGATGGACGGCAGATCGAGTTCTTCGGCTTCTCGGGGGATCGAAGAGGTCGTGGGCGTTGCGCAAGCGCTTGGTGAGCGGCCGGCCAAGACAGGCCTGTGGACCGAGTCGGCCCTCCGCGTCCTCAAGGAGCGGTACCTGAGAATGGACGCTACCGGTGTGAAGGAGACACCGGAAGAGATGTGCTGGCGCGTGGCGGCCGCCATCGCCAAGGCTGAAGAGCGGTGGGGGAAGAGTCCCGCCGAGGCCCGCAAGGCCGCCGAGTCATTCTATGACGTGATGGTCGAGGGAAAGTTCATCCCCAATTCGCCCACGATGATGAACGC
>CAZCMC010000041.1:0-1478 GCA_964499665.1 uncultured bacterium
AGGAGGGCCTTTGCCTTGGACATCGCTTCGGAGGGCGGGACGCGCAACTCTTCGCCGGTCTTCCGCACTTTCAGTTCGACTGCCCCCTCCTTGAGGGCCCGGCTGGCGATGGTGAGCCGAAGCGGCAGGCCAAGCAGATCGGCGTCTTTGAACTTCACGCCGGGTCGCTCGTCACGGTCGTCATAGAGGACCTCGACCCGCTCGCCTTGAAGCTGCGCATAGATCGCCTCGGCGAGCTCCACCATCTTGTCGTCACGCATGTTCACCGGCAGGAGATGGAGCTGATAGGGGGCGATGGCCTCTGGCCAGATGATCCCCAGTTGATCATGGTGTTGCTCGATCGCCGCTGCGGCGATACGGGCAGGCCCGATCCCGTAGCTGCCCATGACGATGGGGCGCTCCTCCCCCGTTTCGTTCAGATACATCGCCTTAAGGGCGAGCGAATACTTCGTCCCGAGCTTGAAGATATTCCCCACCTCGATGACGCGCTCGACGCGCAGATCGGCCTCACAGCGGGGACACCCGTCCCCGCTTCTGGCGTGATGGATGTCGGCCCATCTGGGCTGGAAGTGGGTCCCCGGCACGACCCCACGCAGGTGGAACCCGTCCTTGTTGGCCCCGACGACGTATCGGCCCTCGCGCAACGATTCATCGGCGATCGTGGGCAGCGTCGCTCCGACGGGACCGATGCTGCCCGGCCCCGCACCGAGGTGGGACAGGATTTCGTCGCGATGGGCCGGGCGGAATTCTCCGGCCACGATCGAGAGCTTCTTCTCGTGCAGGTGCTGATCCCCCCTGACGAGGGCCAGGAGCGGTCCGTCCTTTGTCACGAGCAGTAGCGACTTGATGGTCAGCGCCGGCTCGATCTTGAGCAGCGCGCAGACCTCTTCGATGGTCCCGGCGTTGGGTGTGGCGATCTCCTCAAGTGTCCAGTCAGGGAAGGTCGGGTTCCGTGGATGTGAACCAGCCAGCTCGACGTTGGCCGAATAGCCGCAGCGGTCGCAGTGGGCGATCTCGTCCTCCCCGGCCTCGCTGGGTGCCATGAACTCGTGCGCGCCGGCGCCGCCCATCATCCCGGGGTCGCTCTCGACCACGTGAAACGCCAAGCCGCACCGCTCCAGGATGCGACAGTAGGCCTCCTTGTGGAGCTGGTAGCTCTTGTCCAGGCCGGCCTCGTCCCGGTCCAGCGTGTAGGAGTCCTTCATCAGGAACTCCCGGGTCCGGAGGACGCCGCTCTTGGGCCTGGCCTCGTCCCGGAGCTTGGTCTGGATCTGATACCAGGTCTGCGGAAGGTCCCGGTAGGAGTGAATCTCGCGGGCCGCGAGCCAGGCGATGACCTCTTCGTGGGTCATTCCCAGGCACATCTCCCGGTTGCCCCGGTCGTGTAACCGAAACATCTCATCGCCGATGGCCGCCCATCTTCCGGTCTGCTGCCACAGCTCAGCCGGGTGCAGGACCGGCATGGTGATCTCCTGGCC
>CAZCMC010000041.1:1578-3107 GCA_964499665.1 uncultured bacterium
GTTGGCTTGCGCCCGATCTTCTCGTAACGCAGCGGGTCCTTGTTCGGGCCCGGCGGCGCCTTGTAACGGAGCCGTTCCACCGGCCTCCCGTTCACGAGATGCTCCAGCAGGATCTCGTCAAGGTCTTCCATGCGGACGCCGCCGTACCAGACATCTTCGGGGTAGACCACGACCATCGGGCCATGGCCGCATTGGCTGAAGCAGCCTGACTTGTTGACCCGGATCTCCTTGGCCAGGCCCCGCTCCGCCAGCCTTTTGCGCAGGTGGGCCACATAAGCCTCTGTCTCTCCTTGGAGAGGGCAGCAATCACCAGTAGTGCAGATGAAGACATGTCGCCGATACTGGCCCATCAGGTCCTTCCTTCATGCGATCCCGCCCCGGGGAAAAGAAAAGGAGGATTGGGACATCAATCCTCCTTTGGTCGCCTCACCACCGGGCCATTCCTTGCCCTCTTACGCCTGAGCGTCGCCCTCCGCCACCATCTTGTTGACCTCCTCCATCAGGGCATCAGCGATCTCAGACTCCTTCACCTTGCGGATCACCTCCCCCTTTTTGAAGATCAGGCCGATCCCCTTGCCCCCTGCAACGCCGATATCGGCGCCTCTGGCCTCCCCTGGCCCGTTCACCTCACACCCCATGACGGCGACATGGATCTCCTTTTTGATCCCTGCCATCCGCCGCTCCACCTCTTGGGCGAGGGTGATCAGGTCGATGTCGGCCCTGGCACACGACGGGCAGGCGACGAAGGTTAGGCCGCCCTTGCGAAGGCCGAGCGACTTCAGGATCTCAATGCCCGCCTTGATCTCTTCTACGGGATCGGCCGAGAGCGACACCCGGATCGTGTCGCCGATCCCCTCGGCCAGGAGCGTCCCAATGCCGACGGCCGACTTGATCGTGCCCACGCCGGGGGTGCCGGCCTCTGTCACGCCGAGGTGGAGCGGGTAATCGACTTGATCCGCCAGCATCCTGTATGCCTCGATCATCATCAGCGGATCGGACGCCTTGAGCGAGACTTTCATCTCCTGGTAGTTCAGATCCTCGAGGATTCGGATGTGACGCAGGGCGCTTTCCACCATTCCTTCGGGGGACGGCCCACCGTCTCTGGCCAGGATATCCCTCTCCAGAGAGCCGGCGTTCACCCCGATTCGGATCGGGATCTTTCGCTCGGCTGCCAGCTTGACGATCTGTTCCACCCGACTGCGGTCGCCGATGTTGCCGGGGTTCAGCCGGAGGCCGTCCACCCCCTGCTCGAGGGCGATCAACGCGAGCTTGTAGTTAAAGTGGATGTCGGCAATCAGGGGGATCCGGATCTGCTTTTTGATCTCCCCCAACTTCTCGGCCGCCTCCCTGATCGGGACGCCGAGACGCACGATATCACACCCGGCCACTTCCAGCGCCCAGATCTGGTCCACCGTCGCCTGCACATCCCGCGTGTCGGTCTTCGTCATCGACTGGATCGACACAGGGGTGTCGCCCCCGATCTTGAGTGTTCCTACCTGGATCTGCCGGGCCTTGCGTCGTTCAATCAT
>CAZCMC010000041.1:3207-10374 GCA_964499665.1 uncultured bacterium
CCCCGATCTTGAGTGTTCCTACCTGGATCTGCCGGGCCTTGCGTCGTTCAATCATAGCTCCCTCGTTGAAACAGTTCCAAGTTCCAAGCGCCGAGTTCTAGGTTAACAACCTGGAACCCGGAACCTGGAACCCAGAACTGCGAAGCCGCACTTTGCACGGTTCTACTGTTTTCCGAGCAGGCGGAAGATATCGTTGTAAAAAGCAAAGATCATCAGGGCGACCAAGAGGACCAGTCCGACCTGCTGGGCCATCTCTCGTTTCTTCAAGCTGACCGGTTTTCCACGAGCCGCCTCGATCAAGGCGAAGAACAGGTGTCCCCCGTCCAGGATCGGGATGGGAAGCAGATTAAGAATTGCCAGGTTGATGGAGAGGAGCGCGGTAAAGAACAGCAGATTCAAGATGCCTAGACGCGCCTGCTCTCCCGCCATCTGGGCCACCAGGAGCGGCCCGCCTATCGTCTTGGCCGGGACGACCCCCTGAAGCAGCTTCCCGAAGGTGACCAGGATCAGGACGCTCAGGTCGTAGGTCTTGTAGACTGCCCTCCCGAACGCGGTGATCGGGTTCGTTCGCTCCGTCAAGAATTCCTCGGCCGGGGCGATTCCGAGTAGGCCGATCTCCTGTTCCTCCCCAAAGAGATTCTTCTGCTTGGTTGCCTTCGGCGCAACCGTCACGTCGAACCTCTGCCCCTCTCGTTCCACGGTCAGGCGCACGGGCCGCCCAGGGCTTTGATGGATCTGCTTCGCGAGCTCCTCCCACTTCTCGATGGGTCGCCCCTCTATCGCGGCGATTCGGTCGCCCTGAAGCAGGCCAGCCTCCCGTGCGGGGAAACCCTCCATGACCTCGCCCACCTTGGTGGTGAGCGTGGGGACCCCGACCATGAAGACCACCCAGAAGATGGCGATGGCCAGGAGGAAATTGGATCCAGGGCCGGCCAGGATGATCAGCGAGCGCCACCCGATCGGCTTCGCGGAAAACGATCGCTCCAGGTCGGCGACCTCTTCCTTTGGGTCCTCACCCAACATCTTCACGTAGCCGCCGAGCGGGATGGCGGACAGGAGATATTCGGTTCCGCCGCGCGTGAACCCGGCGATCTTGGGGCCGAAGCCGAGCGAGAACTTCAGGACACTCACCCCCGCCCGCTTGGCCACCAGGAAATGGCCCAGCTCGTGGACGAAGATGAGCACGCCCAGCACGAGGACGGCCCAGAGGATATAGTCAAGCCGCGAGAGATACGGTCGAACATCGATCGCGATCAACAGGCTGAGGACAAAAGCTGTTACAGACCCAATCATTGTCGTGTGTACACCTCTCTCCTAATGTTTGGCTTGGAGTGCCCCCTCGACAAGGCGCCGGGCCTCGCGATCTGCCTCCAGGACATCTTCCAGAGAATCGATCTTGCGACCCTGATGGCTGTCCATCACCTTGCCGATAAGGATAGAGATCTCAGGGAAGGTGATCCGGCGGGAGAGAAACAGATCCACCGCCATCTCGTTGGCTGCGTTAAGCGCGGCCGGGTACGTCCCGCCTGCCGCCAACGCCTGGTAGGCGAATCCGACGCAGGGGAACTTCTCGTGATCAACCGGCTCGAAGGTCAAGGCCGATAAGGCGTGCAGGTCGAGGGCGGGCAGTGGGGTCGGGAGCCGCTCCGGATACGAGAGCGCGTAGAGGATGGGCAATCCCATGTCGGTCACTCCCATCTGCGCCAGGACCGACCCGTCTATGAACTCCACCATAGAATGCACGATGCTCTGTGGGTGGACGATCACATCGATCTGTCGGGGCTCCAAGTCGAAGAACCAACTGGCTTCGATGATCTCCAACCCCTTGTTCATCAGTGTGGCCGAATCGATGGTGATCTTCTTCCCCATGACCCACGTCGGGTGCCGAAGGGCCTCCTCCGGGGTGATGCTGCTGAAGCTCTCTCGCGGACGCTTGCGAAACGGGCCGCCCGAGGAGGTCAGAAAGACCCGCTTCAGGTGCGCGCCATTGTGTCCCGCCAGACACTGGAAGACCGCCGAGGGCTCACTATCCACCGGAAGAAGCCGGACGCCATGGGCCTTAACCTCGGCCATCACCAGTTCCCCCGCCATGACCATGACCTCTTTGGTCGCGAGCGCGAGATCCTTCCCGGCCTTGATCGCTGCAAGGCTCGGAAGCAGGCCGGCAGCGCCGACCATGGCGGCGAGGACGATATCGGCCTCGGGCACAGTGGCGACGCTCAGCAACCCTTCGATTCCCCACCCGATCTCGACCGACCGATCCGCCACCCGATCCTTCAGCGCCTTGGCGGCCTCGGGGGTGCCGACGGCCACGAGGCGGGGGGAGAACTGTCTGATCTGACGCTCCAGGAGGTCGATGTTGCTCCGCGCGGCAAGGGCCACCACCTCAAACGAATCGGGGTGTGGCTCCATCATCGCCAGGGCCTTGGCCCCGATGCTCCCGGTTGAGCCAAGGACACTTACACGTTTCACCGCAGCTTCTCCCTCGCCCTAGGTCGTCGCGATCTTACGCCCCGCCCGGAACATCCCCCAATCAAACGAGTCACGAGTATAGACAGCTCGAAAAGGTTTGGCAAGAGTTTTTGGCCCAGGTGTTGTGTCGTAATCTCAAAAAATGCAGTATAATTTAGGCTCTTCCGGAAATGGTGTGGGTGACAGCGTGGTTTGTCATTGCGGCATCCACATCGTAGGGGCGCTGCTTGCTCTGCGCCCTCCTTGGGGTCAGGGCCCTGATTGGGCAGTGCAAGCCCGCTTCGACTCAGCTCAGCGCAGGCCCTTCGACTGGGCTCAGGACAGGCTTCGGCGGAGCTCAGGCTGCGCACTGAGCCTGTCGAAGTGACAGAGGCCCTGCCCCTACGAGGATGATGAATCCCATGCAGGCGGTTCGAGATGACCCGACACGCGTCCAGCAATGCCGACGTGTCCAGAGTGGAAAGAACAACCCCAGGCTGCCCACACTGGACCCGGTAGAGCCCAAAGTTTATCGACGCTGGGAAGGGGCCGCGCAGGTCATTCATAGTGCGCATGTTGCATGACGAAAAGGAATCGTTCAAGTGTCGCTGGTTTGACGAGGCGTACGTGGACGAGGGGCAATACGAATTTCGCGCTAACCTCACCGCCGCACACGATCTGTCCGTGACGGAGTCCTTCGCCGCTAGCGATCACAAGAAAGTCGTCTTACGGGCGAATGAGTGAAGGACGAAGAAGGAAGGAGCTCAATGGAACCAATGCGCGTGCTGATCGTAACACTACTGTTTTGCTTCGGTGTGATTGCCTCCGATGTGGCTTCGGCCGAGAGCTTCGAGGGTATTCTGAAGTGGCGGACAATTTCTGTCGCGGCGGCTCGGCTCTCTGGGCTCGTTGATGTGGAGCCTGGCGTAGATCCGGGAAAGGTGTTTGCCATTCCCCCGGAGCGGCTGCTTTCGCTGAAAGGATCAGCCGGCTCCGGCGTGGAGGTGAGCGAGACCTCTATGTATATCAAGGGATCGAAGGTGCGTGCCGACGTGTCCGGGCACGACCATGGCGGCTACGTCGTTATGGACCTGGATCAGGATATTTCCTGGATGGTGATGCCGGGGCAGAAGAAATATCTGGAGTGGACCAAAGCAGACCTGCAGGCACTCGGGGACTGGATCGGGGCATTGGAAAAGGCGATGGAAGAGCGATTGCCCCGCCCTTCGCCGAACCAGCGGCGGCAGATCGAGGCCATGAGGAAGGGGGTACCCCGCGCGAAGAAATGGGATGTTCGACCGCTGGGCAAGACGCAAACCATCAACGGCATGCAAACAACCGGGTATGAGGTGCGTTCGCCGGACGAAACGACTATCGGCTGGGTGACGCAAGATCACAGAGACCTCATCCGCGCTTTTAAAACACTCCAACAGAGCCAGGAAAATATGAGGCCGTCACACGGGAGGATCAAAAAAGGCGTGAAAGGCATGCTGGCGGAGCATGGTTTGCCAGTTCGGGTGCAGACGCTGGAGCGGAGTAAGTACGAGATTGTGGAACTGATAGACATACAGAGGAAGTCCGTGCCAGCGGACCTCTTTGTAGTTCCTGCGGGCTTCGAGAAGACGACCCCTCACCACATGATAGAGGACCCCATTCGCGGAAGGAAGCCCAGGTAGTCGGGTCCCATTACCTCTATCGACGGCCCCCAGGGGGCGGTCAGTCTCGGCAGCCGCAGCTAAAGCCTTCAGGACAGCTTCACTAGCTCCATGCGGCGGTTCTTTGCTTTCGCCTCCTCCGTAACGGCCGTTGACGGTCTTGTCCTGCCTGCCTTCCCCGCTGTTCACCTTCATCTCGCCGTAGTTCTGGAAGCGCGGCTTGCCCTTCAGCGTGGATCCTGACATGGGTTTGATGACCGCGTGTTCGGTCTGGTCATCAGCGGCGCTGAGGGGTGCCAGGGGAGCCATCCATAGGACTGTCAACACAACTGCCACGCAAACGCGACGCGACATCGCGCCTCCGGACTCTGCGCTACAGGCCGTGGTGGGGCCTTCAGGTCCGTGCGGCGCGACAAAGGTCGCGCGCTACGGAACAATCGGGTCTCTTCCAATCGCCTTGTCATGGTCGAAAGACTTGGACCGGGGAGAGGGCTCGGTTTAGCCATTCGCTTGAGTGGTGTCCGACATTCAGTCTCATTGAGGGGAACGAGAAGGGAGGACCTCGCCATTTTCGCATATTGTGAGGGCCCCGACGCGCTAATGTGGGGATAGCCGGTCTAGATCATAGACCCCTATGGCGGCCTTCGCATCCTGTTCGCACTATGCGGGGAAGCCTGAGAAGCGCCACGATGGTTCTCGCGCTGTGCTTAACGTGGGGCGGGGGTTGGCCTTCCAACACCAAACTGGTACACCACTTCCCCGGGCTTGACCAGGCCCAGCTCCTCACGGGCGATAGCCTCGACCCGCGCCGGATCGTGAGCGAAGGACTGGACCTCCCGGGTGAGATCTCGGTTGACCTGTCTGAGCCGTGCGATCTCCCGATACTGTTCGGCCTTGGCCTTGCCCATCTGATAAATCTTGACGAGGCTCCGGTTCCCGCCCATCGAGAAAACCGAGATCAGAATGGCGAGGAGAGCCACGAAGACGAGTCGCCGTTTGCGAGCAGCCCTGGCCTGAGCCAGTTCCTCCTGAGCGCTGAAGACCACCCGTCCCGTCTGCACGTTTACTCCGTCGCCGCGTCCTGGGCCATCACACGCCCAGAAGCGCCCGCGCTGCCATCGTCAGCTCGTCGAGCTGTTCTTCCGAATGAGCGTCCATGTACAGCCGCACCACCGGCTCGGTTCCCGAGGGCCGCACGAGGAGCCAACTGCCGTCTTCGAGCAGAAGCTTCGTCCCCTCCAGCGTCCCGACTTGCACCACCCGTAGTCCTGCCACCTGCGCGGGGAGGTTCTTCAGGCATGTGGCCAGACGCTGCTGCTGCAGTGGCGAAAGATGAAAGTTCAGCCGGCGCGCATGGATCACCGTCCCCACCTCGGCGTAGAGCGCCTCCAGCAGGCCCAGCACGCTCTTCCCATCAGCCATGGCGACCATCTCGGTCACCAGGAGGGCGGCAAGAATCCCGTCCTTTTCCGGGACATGACCCTGAATCGACAGGCCGGCGCTCTCCTCGCCGCTCAGCACGACCTTCTCCTGGGTGATGAGCTGTCCCAGATACTTGAACCCGACCTTGGTCTCGTACAGCGGAACCCCCAGGTGACTGGCCACCGCGTCCACCAGGTGACTCGTGGCCACCGATCGGGCCACGCCCCCACGCCATCCGCGCGCCTTGATCAGATGTCGGAGGAGAAGGGCCAGGATGTAATTCGGCTCGATGAAGCTGCCGTCCCTATCGAGGATCCCATACCGATCAGCGTCTCCATCCGTGGCCAGGCCGAGATGGCAGCCGGCAGAGCGCACCGCCACCGCTAGCTCTTGGAGGTTCTCCTTCGAGGGATCAGGCGCATGTCCGCCAAAGGCCGGATTTCGAGAGTCGTGAAGGATGTGCACGTCGCAGCCAGCCTCCCGCAGCGCCTGATCCAGATAACCCCTCGCCGTTCCGAACAAGAGATCGACAGCTACCCTCAGGTGCGCCGCAGCGATTGCCTTGAAATCAACCAACTCCCGAAGGCGGGCAAGATATGTCAGCCGTGGGTCGATGCGAGCCACTAATCCCTTGGCCTCCATCTCTTGAAGTGACGAGTATGGAGCCTCCGGTTCCCCCAGCAACTCCCGAACCCGCGCCTCGATTCGATCGGTGACCGCCGGTTGAGCAGGGCCGCCCGAGGAGTCGGAGAGTTTCAGCCCGTTGTATTCAGGTGGGTTATGACTGGCGGTGACGTTCAAGCCTGCTGCCGCGCCGCGCCGGACGACTTCATAGGCGACGACTGGCGTCGGCGCGTCCCGGTCGCAGAGGAAGACCTTTACCCCATGAGTTGCCAGGACCGCCGCCGCCTCGGCCGCAAAGGCTTCCGAGAGGAAGCGGGTATCGTACCCGACGACCACTCCAGACTCCGGTCTCCCCTCGGCCACCAGGTATTCGGCGATGGCGCGGGTGACGAGGCGGACGTTCGCGAAGGTGAAGTTCTCGGCAATGATGTCGCGCCAGCCGGAGGTGCCGAACTGAATCGGCTTCACTCCCCGGCCCCCGTCCTGTCCACTAATATGCATTGCCCGAAGGTTTCGCGCCCGCTGATGATCAGAAAGGGGTCATCCAGGAAGGCCTCGGCGTCCTTGACCGCTCTGGCGGTGCCGTAGTCCTCAGTGGCCGTCACAAGCGCCATCTTGCCGCCGAGTCCAATGACACCTTGAAGAGCCGGTCGATGAACTTCGACTGGAAATGGAGCGGGGTATTCAGATCGTGAAGCCCGTGGCGCCTGAGCAAGGCGAGGGTCGGTCCCACCATCGGCTTGTTGGCCACCGGGATCACTGGCATGGGGACGCTGTTGATCAAGGGGCGAGATCGGCCTCCAACCCCGCCCTCCGTGACGGCGTTCACATCCATTCTGCCGAGCCTTCAACCGGTCCGCTGATGGGTGTGTCTCCTATCGCAGGAGCATAGGTCTCCCTGCTAGATACTGTCAAGGCGTTTCTCCGGCGGGTAGTGTCCTAATTTGAAGACTGCAGTCTTTTCTGGCTCTTCAGGCTTTTGTGTGGGCGCCATTCAGTTTCCTCCCCTTTGTAA
>CAZCMC010000042.1:0-10195 GCA_964499665.1 uncultured bacterium
TCTTCGACTTCGGCGATCTCAGCACCGACAACATCGAGCGGATCGAGATCATCCGCGGGCCGCACAGCGCGCTCTACGGCGCCGACGCGATGGGATCGGTGATCCAGATCTTCACCAAGAAAGGGAAGGGACCGCCGCGCATCGAGGCCTCGTTCGCCGGGGGAAACCTGAATACGTTCGAAGAGAAATTGAATGTCAGCGGGGGCACCGGGCGACTCGGCTATTCGCTAGGCGTGGCACGGACCGATACTGATGGAAGCCTCCCGATCAACAACGCGTTTCGTGAGACGACCGTCAGCGGCCGACTCGACTATGAGGTCGAAAGGGCGCTCGACCTGAACTTCACCGTCCGGTACACCGACAGCGAGTTCGAGTTTCCCACCGGGGGCGCTGGCGATCGATTTGAGCCGCTCGATCCGAACCAGTCCAGCGATCGACAGCGATTGGTCCTCAGCGGCAAGGCGAGTCACTCGCTCACCCCGTGGTGGCAACAGACCTTCCAGATCGGTTGGTACCAGCAAGAGTTCGCCAGCAAGGATCAGATTGACTTGTGCTGCGACTTCGCCACGCTACAGAGCAGGAGTGAGGAGCGACGTTTCTCGTTCGAGTACTTGTGGAATCTGGCTGCCCCGACAGTTCTCGGCATTTCCAATCTCGTGACGGCGGGCTTCGCCTACGAATGGCAGGGGTTCGACCAGCGCACCGTCATCACCGATACCGATTTTCCATTCTCGTCCTCAAACAGTGATAGCCGGGACAACAAGGCGTTCTACCTCCAGAATCAGCTCGAGTGGCAGAAGCGCCTCTTCTTGACCGCCGGTTTTCGAGTGGACGACAACAGTACCTTCGGGACCGAGGTCACCCCTCGCGTTTCGGCGGCCTATGTCATCCCGGTCACTGAAACGAAGATCCGGGGGAGTTACGGCGAGGGGATAAAGGAGCCGACGTTCATCGACATTTTCGGGGACGGGAGCGAATTCTCCCGCGGCAATGTGAACCTTAAGCCGGAACACTCCAGGAGCTGGGAGATCGGATTTGATCAGTCGGTGCTCAAGGGCTTCGCGGACCTGTCCGCGACCTACTTTCACCAGCGCTTTGAAGACCTGATCACCGCTGTGTTCGTTCCGGAACCTCCGTCAGGCTTCTTTAGGGCCGAGAATCTCAGGAGTGCCAGCGTGGAGGGCGTCGAGGTCGCTGCTAGGATGCGGCCCGGATTCGGGCTTACGGTCAGCGGCACCTACACCTTCCTGGAGACGAAGGTGCTGGACGACGGAGGTGTCGAGTCGGTTGCGGTGCAAGAGGGGAAGCCGCTGATCCGGCGGCCCAAGAACAGTGGGTCGCTGATCATCGACCATGTCTGGAACCGACTGCACAGCAACTTGACGGCGACGTTCGTGGGCGACCGGCCTGACGTCTTCTTTGATCCCGTCACCTTTCAATCTCGCCGGGTCACGGCAAAAGGTTACGCCACGGTCGATCTGGCCGCCTCTTACGTGTTGCTGAAGGACCGGTTCCGCCTGCGGGAGCTCACGGCCTTCGGAAAGATCCTGAACCTCTTCGACGAAAAGTACGAGCAGATCTTCGGCTTCTCCGCCCCCGGGATTACCTTCCTGCTGGGCCTGAAGGGAAGCCTATGACATACAGGGCGTGGCCGCTGTTTGTCGCGTTATTGCTCGCGGCGGCCGTCCCCGCAGGCGCAGCCACCCTCACTCTCCTCGATGATGTCGGGCGGTCCGTGATCATGAACGGGCCGCCCGAGCGGATCGTGACATTGGCGCCCAGCAACACCGAGATCCTGTTCGCCCTTGGAGCTGAGGATCGGATCGTGGCGGTCGATCAGTGGAGCGACCACCCGCCGGCCGCGAAAACGAAGCCGAGGATTTCTCCGTTCAGTCCCAGCCTGGAGCAGATCGTCAAGCTCCGGCCGGATCTGATCCTGGCGGCCCATGGCAGTGCTGAGCCGGTTTTGCCGCTCGATCGGCAGGGCGTGAAGGTACTGGTGCTCGCGCCGCGAACGTTGGAAGATGTCTACCGGAACATCCTGCTGATCGGACGGATCGTGGAGGCAGAGGGGCGGGCGAAGCGTCTGGTCGATGCGATGCGCCGGCGCGTTGCGGCGGTCCTGGCGAAGGTGCGGGGGGCTCCACGTCCAAAGGTGTTCGTGGAGCTCGACGCGAGCGACCCGATCCGCCCATTCACCGCGGGCCCCGGCTCGTTCGTCGATCTCCTGGTACAGCTTGCCGGCGGGGTGAACGTCGCCGCATCCTCCCGGACCGCCTGGCCTCAGTTCAGCCTGGAAGAGCTATTAAGGGCTGACCCCGACATGATCATCCTGGCTGATGAGCTCGTTACCATGAACCCGCAGACCCCACAGACGGTGGCCCGCCGACCTGGATGGAGCCTCTTGCGGGCCGTCGGTCGGGGGGCGATGTATTCGATCAACGCAGAACTGATCAGTCGCCCCGGACCCAGGATCGTCGAAGGGCTCGAGCTGATGGCCAAGCGCCTCCACCCGGACCGATTCAGATGACGGGGATTCAGGTCCCTCGCCCGCCGCGGCCTGAAGGGTACCATTGCGGCACGCTACTGGGGACGCGTGTCCACCTGCATCTGGCGACCGACCCAAGCCTGGCTGGTCGCTTCGTGGCCTCATGCGCCCGCTATCCAAAAAAGAGTTCTTCCGGAAATCGTGTGGGTGCTTGGAAGGACGTCGGTGGTTCCCAAGGGAGTCCCCTCCCCCCGATTGTTACTGTCGGGGGGAGGGGGTGGGGAGGTAGAAAGCTTGCCGGCTTACACGAACCAAGGCCCTCCCGCGAGGCCCAGCCTCTGGATGCCTCTACCCCCTCACAAAGGGGAGGACACTGGATGGTGCCCACACAAAAGTCTGAAGAGCCCAAAAAAGTAGTGTCGCGAGCACAGGGCAATCCGGGGTAGGAAGTGCAAAGTGAGAACCGCAATCCACATCTCAGCGTAAGTGTGACCTCGCACCTCGCACCTCGCACCTCGCACCTCGCATTTCGTACCTATCTGGGCCTCTCGATCTTCCTCCTGCTGGCGTTTCTGATCGGTGTCATGCAGGGCGCGGTCCTTCTGTCGCCGGCTACCATCCTCAAGATCCTGCTCAAGTGGGCCGGCGTGTCCATCGGAACGGTGACCTGGTTGCCGGCCGACGAGACGATCCTCCTTCAGCTCCGCCTGCCGAGAGTGCTGGGCGGGGCGCTGGTGGGCGCCGCGCTGGCGACCGCCGGCGTACTCTTTCAGGGGTTGCTTCGCAACCCGCTTGCTGACCCCTACATTATCGGCACGTCTGCTGGAGCCGGCTTCGCCGCGACGGTTGCCATGCTCCTTTTACCTCCGGCCTCCGTTCTCGGCTTCGGGTCGGTGGCGCTCTCGGCATTCGTCGGCGGCCTGTTCGCAGTGCTGCTGGTGTACCGGCTCGCGCGGGTCAGCGGGCAGATGTCGGTCGTGAGCCTGCTGCTCGCCGGAGTCGTCGTCAATACCGTACTCGGGTACCTGGGCTCGTTGACCATCTTTCTTTTCGAGGGGAGCGAATTTCAGCTCCGCCGGGTCTTCACCTGGCTCATGGGCGGTATAGCGATCCACGACCCACGGCAATTGTGGGTGGTGGGACCGATCATCGTCTGCGGGATCGCTGTCGCCTGCGGCTTCGCGAACTCCCTGAACGCCCTGGCGCTCGGCGAGGAGGGGGCCGTCGCGGTGGGCGTTGACCTTGACCGGGAGGCCAACAGGGTCATCGGGCTCGGCGCGCTGCTCACCGGCGCCGCTGTCAGCGTGAGCGGCCTGATCGGGTTCCTGGGACTTGCCGTCCCTCACATCCTCCGTCTGGCGATCGGGCCGGAACACAGGCGGCTCTTGCCGGCCTCGGCGCTGGGCGGGGCGGCCCTCCTGATCCTGGCGGATGCGGCCGCGCGCTCCGTCGTTGCCCCGGCCGAACTTCCCGTCGGGATCTTCACAGCCCTCCTCGGCGGACCTCTCTTCCTGTTCCTGCTTCGGCGAAACGGGCGGGAGCGAACGTGGCGGTGACGGCGGCGATTCACCTCGATGGGGTCAGGTTCGCCTATCCGACCGGCTTCGCCCTTGGTGGGATCGATCTGAGGATCGAGCAGGGAGAGATGGTCGCGGTCCTCGGGCCGAATGGCTCAGGCAAGACCACCCTCCTCAAGCTGATGCTGGGCATGCTTCATCCCGACACGGGTGAGGTCCGCTTCAACGGTCGAGTGCTGGGGGCGGTGAGGCGGCGAGAGCTGGCGCGGTCGATCGCCATGGTTCCACAGGAGATCGCCCTTTCGTTCACTATGACAACGGCAGAGGTGGCGTTGCTCGGGCGGACGCCGTATCTCCGCCGCTTCCGCGGTCCCAGCCGCGAGGATCGAGAGGCGGTCGGGGCTGCGATGGCGGCCACCGACGTCCTCCCCCTTGCGGCCCGGCCATACGACGCGCTTTCGGGAGGCGAGCGCCAGCGCGTCATCCTCGCCATGGCGTTGGCGCAAGAGCCACGGCTGCTGCTCCTGGACGAACCGACCCGGCACCTCGATCTCAGTCACCAACTCCGGATTCTGTCGCTGATCCAGCGATTCAACCGAGCGCGAGGCCTCACGGCGGTCTCGGCCATGCACGACCTCAATCTGTGCGCGCTTTATTTCGACCGCCTGATCCTCCTGTCGTCAGGCCAGGTCGTCGCTGACGGCCCTCCGGACAAGGTCATCCAGCCGGATCTCCTCAAGGAGGTCTTCGGCGTGACGGTGCGCGTCGAGCCCCATCCCACGCGCCATATCCCCTGGATCACCATCCTGCCGGACGATGTGTAGGGGCACCTTCCACGATAGGCCGCCCTCACGTCATGAGAGCGTTCTCACCTCCAGGAGACGACTGACGAGCGGGGCCGCACAGGCGGGTCCCTCGGACCTTGACAAATGCGGCGCCAGAAGACTATTGTAGCCTCGAGCATTGTCGCTCCTGATTGAGCGGACAGTTTCCGAGTGGTCACAAAACTGAGGTGCCGCGCCGCATCTGATGTTTGCCGAACGGTCGCAGTTCCAGACGTTTATCGCGCTGTCGGTCCTGGCCCATCTGTTCTTCGTTGGACTGTTAGCCGTGGTGCGAGTCCGCGTCCCGTTTCCCGCCGAGCGTCCCCTTCGAGTTCGTCTCGTTGATCGGCCGGCCTCGCCGGTGATTCGGCCTCCTGCTGAACCCCGGAATCTCGGCGAGTCTAGTGGGCGCGCACAACGGCCGGCGCAAAACGAGGGTCCGGCGAGGACGCCGGACAGTTCCGGGATTGCAAGCCTGGAATCGTCGCCTGCCCGCCTTGCGGTCCCACCCCAGCTTCCGCCACCCCCGCTGGCTTCTCCGGCTCCTTCGCCCCGGACGATCCCCAGCCCACCCGTGCCGTCTGTGTCGTCGGCGCCACCGATGCTTGCCGAGGCGCCTCCACCGCCTCCGGCTCCTGTGGCCCGCACCGCCCCTGCCCCCTCCATCCTCCCCCCAGCCCCGCTTCGCGTCGCGCCGCCTGCTCCGACCGTCGCCAAGGTCGAGCCAGCCCCGACCGTTTCTGGGGCGGCTCGAGGCAGCGATCGGGATAGGAAGGACTCACGCAGCAGTTCTGAGCCCGCTGGCACCCGAGGCGGGCCGCCTCAGGACAATGGCGCCGAGGGACCGCCCCGTCCATACGACCTGAGGGGGCAGGTGGCCATGCTCTGGAAGAGCCTCGATCCCACCAAGTATCCTCACCAGGAGGCCGACACCGGAGAAGATGGTGACACCGGTTCTCCCACTGAGCGGACGATCTCGTTGGACAGCCAGGATTCCCGATACGCCTCCTACCTTCTTGGCGTCAAGCGCCGGATCGAGAGTCGGTGGGGGTACCCTGAGGGGGCTCGAGGGCTCACGGGGGATCTGCTGGTCACCTTCGCCATCACGCGCGATGGCCGCTTGACCGACCTCAACCTGACCGAAACCTCCGGGATCGCTCCACTCGATAACGAGGCGATCCGGGCGATCAGGGAGGCGGCCCCGTTCGCTCCATTTCCCGAGCGGATGAAGTTCGAGCGCCTGAACATCCGAGCGGCCTTCTATTACTATGCCACCCGGGCCCGTGTCAGGGGGGAATGACCCCGCCTCTCCGAACCTTCTGCGAAACGGGGGGAAAGGTTTTGACGGAGCCGCCGGGCGCGTGGTATAAGCAATCCATGCCCACTTGGCACCAACCGGCAGGCCCTCCCCTGGCAGTTCTCGAGCGAGAGATGGCGGGGGTCTTCGCCATCACCGAGTCGCAACTGAACGACGGGACCGTCCGCTTTAAGGGAAGGTTGCTGATCGATCCCACGACGGCGCTCGCCGTCCTGACGGCTCGGTTGGGCCCTCATGGCTACTACCCGCTGATCAGAAGCGAAGAGGAGCTGGCGGTTCTCCCGGCGGCTCATCCGCGTGGGCGCGCCGGTTCTCGCCCGTGGGTGAACGTCTTCCTCCTTCTGGCCACCCTGGTCACCACCGTGTTCGTGGGCGCCACCAACCGCGGCGCCGATCCCTTCGCACATCCATGGAGCCTTTTGCTGGGGCTGCCGTTCGCAGTCACACTTCTGTCGATCCTTGGCGTCCACGAGCTAGGGCACTACTTTACCGCTCGCCGATACGGTATCACCGTGACCCTTCCCTACTTTATCCCCGCCCCGGTCGGGCTCGGGACGTTCGGGGCGTTCATCAAGATGAAATCGCCGGTCACCGATCGCAAGGCCCTCTTTGATGTGGGGATCGCCGGGCCCCTCGCGGGTCTCTGCCTGGCGCTGCCGGCCATCGTGATTGGGCTCTCCTGGTCGGAGCTGGTGCCCGAGGCGTCGGCCCGTCAGGTCGGGATCGTGCTGGGGACCCCGCTCTTGTTCTCCCTCCTCCAGTGGGTGACGCTGGGATCACTCCCTCAGGGTGCTGACCTCCTGCTTCACCCGGTGGCATTTGCCGGCTGGATCGGTCTCTTCGTGACGGCGCTCAATCTCCTGCCGATTGGGCAACTGGACGGCGGCCACATGGCCTACGCGCTCCTGGGGAGGCATCACCGCAAGGTGGCGATCTTCACCTTGTTGACGCTTGCGGGCATGGGGATCGCCTACTGGCCTGGTTGGCTGTTCTGGGCAGGCCTCTCCTTGATCCTTGGACTGAAGCACCCTCCGCCCCTGGACGACCTGACCCCTCTGGATGAACGGAGGAGGCTTGTGGGCTTCCTCTCTCTGGGGCTCCTGCTGAGCTTGATCACCCCGTCCCCCTTCAGCTTGCCTCCGCTGTAAGTGCCCCCTCACTCAAGACCCTGCCCCGATCAGATTGGCGCGCTTCGGACCAATCGGCTTCGACGGCTGATCGGCCGGTGCCGATGAACGGAACCTCTCGTTCTGGTGGGTGGGGATAGCGAGCTGTTCGGGAAGGCCCTGGAGAGGGCAGCCGTCGCGCGTTTGGGCGCGGTGTGGACCGCGCTTGACACTGTGAGCGATTCTAGTTATCTTCATTCGAACCGTCGCGGTCTGACGATCACCGAGGAGGAGAACCGATGACCATGATGAACGCGATGAGTGTGTTCTTTTTTGGGCTGTCTTTCATTACTCTGCTGTTCGGTGTGTTAGGGAGGCTGGCCGAGCGTCCGATCCTCGGGATTACGCCGAGGGCGCTCCTCGACTTCACCCGCACCTGTCTTCTGTTTTCGATCGCGGCGAAACTGCTGCTCCGATAGGGGAGGGAAGGGCGATCCGTGAGGTCCTGTCACTTCACCCGCATGGGCTGTGCATGACGACACACCTTTGGAAGGATCGTCGGGGAGTGGCCCAGGCCGGATCGGCCAAGGTGGTAGCCAAGGTGCGCAGTGAACCCATGAGCAGGGACACGGTATGATTGCAGCGGGGAAGTGGCGGCAGGGGATGTTGAAGCAAGTCCTCTATCGCCTGTACGAAGGGCGGTTGTTTCAGGAGGTGCAAGGGGGAGAGCTGCCGCGACACATCGGCCTGATCTTGGATGGGAATCGGCGGTATGCCAGAGAGCGCGGGTACTCCAATATCTTGGAAGGGCACCGAAGGGGCGCCGACAAGCTGGAGGAGGTGCTGGGATGGTGCGAGGATCTCGAGATCAGGATGGTCACCGTGTGGATCCTCTCCACCGAAAACGTGTCGCGGAGCCAGGAAGAGGTAGATGGCCTGTTGGAGCTGATCGAGAAAAAGATGTACGAGATCGCCATGGATCCCAAGGTGCACCGGAAGCGGATGCGAATCAGGGCCATCGGCAAGATGGAGCTTCTGCCCCCCTCCACGGTCAAGGCGATCAAGGAGGCAGAGGAGGCAACGCGAGAGTATGACGGCTTCTTTCTCAATGTGGCGGTCGGATATGGCGGGCGCCAGGAGATCGCGGATGCGGTGGCCACCATGGTCAGGGACAAGTCGGAGAAATCGATCCCGCTGGACCGGATCATCGATGAGATCTCCGTCGATGAGATCGGCAAATACCTCTACACCGATGATCTGCCCGATCCCGATCTGATTATCCGGACCAGCGGCGAGGTCCGATTGAGCGGCTTCCTTCTGTGGCAGAGCGCATACAGCGAGTACTACTTTTGCGACGCGTACTGGCCGGTCTTCAGAAAGATCGATTTTCTTCGGGCCATTCGGAGTTATCAACAGCGCGAGCGCCGATTCGGGGTGTGAGAGAAGAGCAGTGCGGGGTGCCGGGTGCGACGGGCGAGGAGCGCGGGCGTGCGAAAAATGAATCGGCAGGGAAACCGGGGATGATGGGGCGCGGTCATGCTCCGATCTCTGGTGAGGGCGGCGGTTGTGGTGCTGGTGCTCTATGTGGGAGCGACAGTGGGGTTTCCCTATTACCAGTACGTCATGATGAAGCGAGCGGTCGAGGAGGCCGCTGACGTTGGTGTCGCCGGACTGAGAACCATGCGAAAGGAGCCGTGGGGAGAGAGGTTGGTGTCGAGAGAGGTGACGGCCGCCGTGACCGTTCTGATGCAAGCTCGAGCGATTCGACTCGGCCTTGATCTACCGGCGCAGGGCGTCCAGGTCTTGCTGGAGCCGGATCTCTTGCGTGTCTTAGCGAATTGGGAGGCGGAGGCCAAGCTTCCCGGCTACGCCCAGCGTTTTCGGTTTGGCGTAGAGGGAAGACGGGTCGTGGTCCATTGATGATCGAGAGGGCGGCCTCAGAGTGTTGAAGAGGCAGGAGGGAAGGGGCATGGGACGGAACAGGGTGGTGATCGCGATGATGGTCTTATCACTGTTGGTGCAGATGGGGATCGCATCCGGCGCCAGAGCCGAGGAGCCTCACCTCGGGGCGGATATCGCGGCTGGCGCGATCAGCGCGCTTGCGACGGCCTTCGCGTTCCCCGTACGGGTTGCCGCCTGCGCGGCGACGGTCGCCCTCGGAGGTGTGACCTACGGCCTCACGCTGGGCACCAGCGAGGCGTTGCGCCGGGAGATCGTTGAGGGCACGAACTACACCTGCGGGGGACGGTTGTACATCACGCCGGAAGAGGTCAAGCAGTTCGCCAAGGAGCCGGAAAAGCGAAGGTGAGTCTTACGCTCCTGGCCCTCTGCGCCCCGTCGTTCCGATCGAGAGCAGACCGCGGGGCGGCGCTCGCATGGAGCGGCCATAGTAGCCCCCTGAACCCCTTGGGACAGTTGATGAACACGACCTTGCGCCTCATCGTGCTTTCCGTTGCCCTCTGCATGGCACTCGCTGCCCAGGCCGCGGGCGAAGAGTTGACGAAATCGACGCCGGGGCAAAAGGCCCTGAGGGGCGCCACCAACCTCTCCCTCGGCCTCGTGCTGGAGTTACCCAGGACGATCTACTACGAGACGAAGGAGCAGGGTCCACTCCTGGGGATCCCCGCCGGCTTCCTCGCCGGTTTCGGCTTGGGGCTGATGCGAACCGCGGTCGGGGCCTACGAGCTCCTCACCTTCCCGTTCGCGCTCCCCGACGATTACAAGCCGATTCTCAGCCCTCAGTTCCCCTTCGAGCAGGGCCGTACGAAGGTGTCGCCTGCCCTGATCGAGCGCCCGAAGGAAGCCCCACACCCATAGTGACAGGGTTATGTCCGAGAGAGAACGGATTCTATCCTCCCAGATAGGCAAAGGGGTTAGGCGAGGTTTTCACATTGCCTGACCCTTTCCCTTTTTCGTCGATCAGCCCAATAAGCCGGGACAAG
>CAZCMC010000043.1:0-10178 GCA_964499665.1 uncultured bacterium
AGCACCTCCCGCGGCCGGCTTCCTTCAATGGGACTGACGATTCCTTCTCGTTCCATCCGCTCGACCATTCGCGCCGCCCGATTGAACCCGATCCGCAACCGCCGTTGTATGAGCGAGATGGAGGCCTGCCGCGTCGACACCACCAATTCGACCGCCTGTTTGTACATCTCGTCCTCTTCATCACCGGTCGATTCCTGTTCCTCCTCCGCAGGGAGCAACGACCACGGAAATTCCTCGGCCTTACCCTGAGCCTTCAGAAAATCGACAACGCGTTTGATCTCGATATCGGACACAAACGAGCCATGGATCCGGATCGGCTTGGAACTACCGGGCGGGATGAACAGCATATCCCCATCGCCCAGCAGATGCTCGGCGCCGTTCATATCGAGGATGGTCCTGGAATCCACTTTAGAGGAGACCTGGAAGGCTAACCTTGCGGGGAAGTTGGCCTTGATGATCCCAGTGATCACGTCGACCGAGGGCCGCTGAGTCGCCACGATCAGGTGAATCCCAACCGCCCGCGCCATCTGCGCCAGCCTGGCGATGGCGCCCTCAACCTCGGCGGCGGCGGTTAGCATCAGGTCGGCCAGTTCGTCGATGACCACCACCAGGTACGGGAGCGGACGGAAGACCTCCCCACCCCCCTCCCGCCTGGCGATCCGGATCAGCCGGTTGTAGGTGACGATATTCCGCGCACCGAGCCTGGCGAACAGTTTGTATCGGCCCTCCATATGGTTCACGAGACGATGAAGTCGCTTCGCCGCGTCCTTTGGATCGGACACGACCCGATCGGCCAAGTGCGGTACCCCGTCGTAGATCGAAAGCTCCACCCGCTTCGGATCAATCAGCAGGAGACGCACGCTCTCCGGCGTGGCCTTGTACAGGAGGCTCAGAATCAGGGCGTTGATGCAGACACTCTTGCCCGAACCCGTGGCCCCAGCGATCAGCAGGTGAGGCATCTGGGCCAGCTCGGCCACAAACGGCTCACCGGCGATGTCCTTCCCTAGGGCCAGGGGAAGATGTGCGGCAGACCCATCGAACGCCTTGGACGAGAGCACCTCCCGAAGGTGAACGACAGCGCGATGTCGATTCGGGATCTCAACGCCGACGGCCGCCTTCCCCGGGATCGGCGCAACCACACGCACGGTCAGCGCTCGCAGGGCCAGCGCCAGATCGTCAGCCAGTGCGACGATCCGATTGATCTTGATCCCCGGCGCGGGCTCGATCTCGTACCGAGTGATAACGGGCCCCGGCTGGACCTCGGCCACCTTCCCCTCGACGCCGAAGTCGAGGAGCTTTCGCTCCAGGACCCCAGCGTTGGTCTCAAGCTCCTCCTTGGAGATCCCGGCATCGATCGAACTCGGCATATCGAGGAGCGACAAGGGTGGCGCCTGAAACCCCTCCTTCGGGACGACGAACGGGAAGAAACGTTGCACCGGTTTCTCCATCGCCGGCGCCTCAGGCTCAGATGTGCCAGGTCCCGGGCCAGGCTCCGACAGGATCGGAATCGGTCGGCTCTCGACCCTTGGTTCCTCCTCGGCGGGAGGGGTGTACGGCGGCCGGATCCGGCCGGGCATCTGCGTCCTGGCGCTTTTCCGCTCCCGCCAACGCGCAGCGACCCGGCCAAAGAACCCGCCCCAACCGGAGGAGAAGCCTGCGAGCGGCCGAGAGGTCAAACACGCTACAGCGAGTGAGAGTGCGGTCAGTCCGAGCAGCGGCAGACCCACACGGCCGACCAGCGGGCTGAAGATGCGATGGAGCTCTTTGCCAACGAAACCTCCGGGCCGCTCCGAGGCCGGGCCGATCGAAAGGCCCTCTCTGGCCAAGAGCTGGGCCAGCAGACCGAGACTCAGCAAGAGCAAAAGGAATCCCACCAGCTTCACGATCAGTAAGTGGGTGGTCTTGGCTGTCACCCGCCTCCAGCTCAGGAAGACGAGGAAAAACGGCAGGGTCAGCGCGCCAACCCCCAGCACCTCGAGAAGATCGCTGGCCAGTTCCGCCCCCCACCGACCGCCATAATTGCGCACCTGATGCTCGGGGCCGCCTCCAGAGTTGAAGAACGAGGGGTCGAGGGGATCGTACGAGAGAAGGCCGGCCAGGAGGAAAATGGCAACCGCGATCCCGAGGATGCCCAACACCTCCTGGGTCTTGGGGTGAGTGAGGATCTGTACGCGCGGCGATCGATCTCCTGCCGCCTGCCGCCCTTTGGCCGTCACCGGCTCCGACTCGCCGCCCGTCGCCATCAGTCGCCTCCTTCCTCAGACCTCGATGATCACCGGCACGATCACGGGCCGCCGTTCGAACTCCCTCTGCAGGTGCTTTTTTAGCGCACTCTTGATCCGCTGCTGGATGAGGGGGCGGTCAGCCCACTCCTCTTCGGAGGAGCGCTCCACGACCGAGACGATCAGCGCTTTCATCTCATCCATGAGCGTCTCCGAGGCCTGTTCGTACACGAACCCGCGAGAGAGGATCTCCGGCCCCGCGACCAGTTTGCCGCGATGTCGGTCAACGCCGATGACCACGACGACCACCCCATCTTGCGCCAAGTGCTGTCGGTCGCGAAGCACGGACTCCCCCACATTGCCGATCCCCTTCCCATCCACGAAGACCCGACCGACGGGCGCCCTGCCGACCACCCGGCCGACCTCCCCGCTGAGCTCCAAGATGTCGCCGTCTTCGATGACAAAGATTCGGCCCTCCGCTATTCCAACCTCCCGCGCAAGGGCCGCGTGCAGGTGCAGATGGCGGGACTCTCCGTGTATCGGCACGAAGAAGGCGGGCCGGGTCAGATTCAACATCAGCTTGAGTTCCTCCCGGCTCGCGTGACCCGACACATGGACCAAGGCCACCTCTTCTGTAATGACACGGGCTCCCTGCCGTAGGAGTCGATTGATCGTCCGACCGATCGATTTTTCATTGCCCGGGATGACCCTCGCAGAGAAGATGACGGTATCGCCGGGCGCCACCTGGAGCTGTTTGTGCTCGCCCGCAGCCATCCTGGAGATGGCGGAAAGTGGCTCACCCTGGCTTCCTGTGGTGACGACCACCCCCTGAGTGGGGGGGAGGCGCTGTAACTCCTCTAGACTGACGAGCGTGCCCTTGGGGATCCGCAGGTAGCCCAACTCGCTGGCGATCCGCGTGTTCGCCACCATGCTCTTGCCACTGATCGCCACCTGCTTTCCAAGCGCTGCCGCCACATCCAAGACCTGCTGGACCCGATGGATGTTCGAAGCGAAGCAGGCCAACACCACGCGGCCGGCAGCCGACCGGAAAATCTCTTCGAACGCCTTACCCACTGCCCTCTCGGAGGGCGTGAACCCATCCCGCCCGGCGTTCGTGCTATCCGAGAGCAGGGCCAACACACCGCCATCGCCCAGTTCAGAGAGCCTCCGGTAATCCACCAACTGGCCATCCACCGGGCTCTGATCAAACTTGAAATCGCCGGTGTGCACGATCATGCCCGCGGGAGTCCCGATCGCCAGCGCGACGCCGTCGGGGATGCTGTGACTGACCCGAAGGAACTCGACATCGAAGGCGCCGAGTTGAAGGCGATCCCTGGGGCGAACAGGTCTCAGGTCGGCCTCCGACAGGAGATCCGCTTCTTTCAGCTTCTCCCCGGCCAGCCCCAGCGAGAGGGGCGTCCCGTACACCGGGACCTTCAGTTCGGCCAGCAGATAGGGAAGGGCGCCTATGTGATCTTCGTGGCCGTGGGTCAAGAGGACCGCCCGCACCTTCTCCCGACGAGCCAGCAGGTAGCTGATGTCGGGGATCACCAGGTCGATCCCTAGCATCTCCTCGTCCGGGAACATCAGTCCCGCATCGATCACTACGATCTCATCGGGCGCCTCTACAACCATCATGTTCAGCCCGATCTCCCCCAGGCCCCCCAGGGGGATGATGCGGACCGTCCGATCGTTAGACACCGTAGCGACGCCCCCGCGCAGTCCTGGCGAGGCTGAGCTGCCTCTGTGAGGCCGTTGCCCGCTTGGCGCTGATAGCCACCTGGAGCCGACGCTTGGCCCTGGCCTGCGTGGCCAAGGCCCCTTCCAACACCCGGTCCATGTGGTCCACTAAGATGAATTCCATCCCCCGTTTGACATTCGCCGGAAGTTCCTTGACATCCTTGTCGTTTCTCGCGGGGATCAGGACCGTGTGAATCCCCATCCGTCGCGCCGCCAGCACCTTCTCTTTGATCCCACCCACCGGCAGGACCTTGCCGCGAAGGGTTATCTCGCCGGTCATCGCCACGTCCCACCTCACAGGCACCTTGGTCAGGGCGGAGAGCAGCGCTGTGGCCATGGTGATGCCAGCCGACGGACCATCCTTGGGGATCGCGCCGGCCGGGACATGGATGTGGATGTCACACTTGGTGAACACGTCGTCCTTGATCCCCAGATCGGCCGCCCGCGAGCGAGCATAGCTGAGCGCGGCCTGGGCCGACTCCTTCATGACCTCCCCCAGGTGACCCGTCAGGGACAGATTTCCCTTCCCGCGCAAGATACTGCATTCGATGTAGATGATGTCCCCGCCCGCCTGGGTCCACGCCAAACCCGTGGCCACACCGACCTCATCGGTCTCCTGTTCCGGGTCGGGCAGGAACTTGGGGGCTCCCAGATACCGTTGGAGGACCGTCGCGGTCGCCCGGGTCTGGCCCCGTTTCCCCTCCGCCACCTCGCGGGCCACCTTGCGGCAGACCCTGGCGATCTCCCGCTCGAGATTTCGGAGCCCGGCCTCCCGGGTATACTCGTCGATGATCTTGAGGATCGCTTCGTCGGTGATGAGCAGCCGCTTCCCGTCGATGCCGTGCTCCTGATACTGCCGAGGAATCAGGTACCGCTTGGCGATATGGAGCTTCTCCTCCTCGGTGTAGCCGGAGATGTCAATGATCTCCAGCCGGTCTCGGAGGGCGGAGATGATCGGGTCGGCAAGGTTGGCCGTGCAGATGAACATGACATTGGAGAGGTCGAACGGGACCCCCAGGTAATGGTCGCTGAAGCTGAAATTCTGCTCCGGATCCAAGACCTCCAAGAGGGCCGAGGAGGGATCGCCGCGAAAATCGGTCCCCACCTTGTCCACCTCGTCGATCATGAACACCGGATTGTTCGACCCAGCCTGTTTGATCCCCTGGACGATCCGCCCAGGGAGGGCGCCGATATAGGTCCGGCGATGGCCGCGGATCTCTGCCTCATCACGAACTCCCCCCAACGAAATTCTGACGAACTTGCGTCCCATGGCACGGGCGATGGATCGACCAAGAGAGGTCTTCCCCACACCCGGCGGGCCCACAAAGCAGAGGATCGGGCCCTTCATCTTCTTCTTCAGCTTCCGGACCGCCAGATACTCGAGGATCCGCTCCTTCACCTTTTCGAGGTTGTAGTGATCCTCATCGAGGATCTTGGAGGCCTGCTTGATGGACAGCTTGTCCTTGGTCTGCCGACTCCATGGCAGCTCGATGAGCCAGTCGAGATACGTGCGGATCACGGAGGCCTCGGCCGCGTCGGGGTGCATACGGCTCAGCCGACCGAGCTGAGCCTTCGCCTCGGACTCAATCTCGGCCGGCATCTTCGCCTTCTTGATCTTCTGCTCCAACTCCTGGAGCTCCTGGCCACGGTCGTCGGTCTCACCAAGCTCCTTCTGGATCGCCTTCATCTGCTCCCGGAGATAATACTCCCGGTGGGTCTTATCCATCCCCTCCCGGGCCTGGCTCTGGATCCGCTGCTGAACCTCCAGGAGCTCGATCTCCTTGCTCAAAAGCTCACCGATCTTCTTCAGTCTCTGGATCGGATCGAAGAGATCCAGAACCTCCTGGGCCTGCTCGATCTTCAGATCCAGATGGCTGGCCACGAGATCGGCCAAACGCCCCGGGTGATCAAGGTTGCTGACAATCACCACCACATCCGGTGCGATCTGCTTTCCGAGCGTGACGCTCTTGCTCACCAGCTCCTTGACCGATCGAATGAGGGCCTCCACCTCAATCGCCGAGGTAACTCCCTCCGCCTCATGGATCTCGGCAATCCGCGCCTCGAAGTAAGGATCCCGGCGCTCTATCCCGAGCACCCTGGCTCGGGTGAGACCCTGCACCAACACCTTCACCCGCCCGTCCGGCATCTTGAGCATTCGCATGATCATCGCGACGGTTCCGACTGAATGGATCTCATCGACGCCGGGATCCTCCTTCTCGGCATCCCGCTGTGCCACCAACAGGATCAGTCGGTCCCTCGACAGCGATTCATCAACGGCCCGGACTGACTTCTCGCGTCCGACGAACAAGGGCAAGATCATGAAGGGATACACCACCACATCTCGCACTGGAAGAAGGGGGATCGTGTCAGGCACCTTTCGGGCCTGCTCCTCGGTCTTGGCTTCGGCGATCTCTACCGCGGAAGCGGGCGCCTCCTCCGTGCCTCCAAACGTCTCTTCCTTGTCCACCACAGCTCTCAATGCTCCTTTCGGTCCGGTTCATCCATCTCTTCAACAGCGTCCAGGTCAAGGGTCTTCAGGTATGAGCGGAATCCAGGCGCCAGGTCGGGGCGCTTCAGGGCAAACTGCACGGTGGCCTTCAAGAAGCCGAGTTTGCTCCCGGCATCATATCGGCGCCCGCGAAACGCCAACCCATAGATCGCCTGTGTTCTCAGCAGAATTCTCAGGCCGTTCGTGAGCTGGATCTCTCCCCCCTCATCCGGCGGGGTCTGTTCAAGGGCATCGAAGATCTCGGGCGTCAGGATGTACCTCCCTATGATGGCCAAGTCGGAGGGGGCAGTGTCAGGGGTTGGCTTCTCCACCAGGTCCTCGATCCGATAGACCGAATCCTCCACCGGCTTGTGATCGATGATCCCATAGCTGCTGGTCTCCTCCCTGGGGACCTGCTGCACTGCAATGATCGATGAGCGATACTTGTCGAACACGGATATCATCTGCCTGAGACAGGGGACCTCCGCATCGATGATGTCATCGCCGAGCAAGACGGCGAAGGGCTCATTCCCCACGAGCGCTCTGGCTACGAGGATCGCATGCCCCAGGCCGAGCGGCTCCTTTTGGCGAACATAGCAGAAGGAGGTTAACTCGGAGATCCGCTGGATCTCCTTCAACTGCCCGTCCTTGCCCTTCCGCTCGAGGGCAATCTCCAGTTCCAGCGACCGATCGAAGTGATCCTCGATAGCGTTCTTCCCGCGACCGGTGACAATGATAATGTCCTCGATCCCGGAGGCCGCAGCCTCCTCCACGACATACTGGATGGTGGGCTTATCCACAATCGGGAGCATCTCTTTCGGCTGCGCCTTTGTCGCGGGCAGGAACCGAGTCCCTAGTCCCGCAGCAGGCAAGACCGCCTTACGGATCCGCATTGGTCGGGCCGTCTCCTACCGCGCTGAAGCTGATAGCGGACGAATACGATCCTGTGGAACAGCTTGGGGAAATGGGCGGAGGGAACACCTTCGGCCTGGCCGCGAAGACCAGGCCGGGACCGGAACTGGCGATCACCGCGCCCCGCCGCATTCCGACCCCGCACTCGCCGACCAAGATGAGCACACGCAACGGGGAGAACCGTACGATCGGACTTCGCTCCCGCGAAAGATCCTCAACTTCTCCGACTCATACGCCCTTTGTATCTCTCCCTTCTCTTATAGCATCTTTCGTCGAAAAGTCAAGCGCGGGCGCGGGATCGAGGCCGCCGGGACCCTCTATTTTCACGTTGACACCCTCGGCGATCTGTTGTAGGGTGAGGGGCCGGCTTGGTACCAAGCCACGGCTTACTGGTGTATCTTTAGATCTTCGATACAGACCTCTCAGTGCCCCGACGAACAATCAACCTCGCTTTCTTGGGAGAATGTTAATGGAGAAGGACCAGAAGAACAACGGTGAGACTTCATCGCTGGCCATCAAAGAACTCATTCCCGATCGTCCTGAACCACAGCATCCCTACCTGCTCCCTCAGTCCAAGAGGTACACCACCCTTCGAGTCGTTCTTCTCAAACCCTCAAAGTATGACGATGAAGGATATGTGATCCGGTTCTGGAAAGGCGTGCTTCCCAGCAACACCCTTAACGTGTTGCGTGGATTGACCGAGGATATCGCAAGGCGTCGCGCCCTGGGAGGCATCCACATTCAGGTCGATGCCTTCGACGAGACAGCGGAACACATCCCCGTCAAGAAGATCGTTCAATGGAGCCGCCAGCCTGCAACAAAGCTGGTGGTGTGCCTGGTAGGGGTCCAGACGAATCAATTCCCGAGGGCCCTCGTTCTGGGAAAGCAGTTCCGTTCATATGGGATTGACGTGATTATGGGTGGATTCCACACCAGTGGGACCATCAACATGCTCAGCGAACAAGAACCGGACATCCAGGAACTCTTTCGGGAATCGATCATTGTCGTGTCCGGTGAGGTTGAAGGGTATTGGGAAGGGATACTGGCCGATCTGCTCAACGGGGAATTGAAACCCCTGTACTCCTTTGCGCAAGACCTCAAGAACCTCGTGGACATCGAGAAGGCCCCCCTTCCCGTGATAACACCTAAAATAATGAAGCGCTTCGCCAGACCCTCGTTCGGGACTGTTGAGACCTCGCGCGGCTGCCCCTTTGCATGCACGTTTTGCACGATCATCAATGTGCAGGGCCGAACGATGCGGGAGCGCTCTCCGGAGTGCATTGCCGAGCTCGTGCGGAAGAATTATCTCGAACATGGCGTCGATTTTTACTTCTTTACGGACGACAACTTTGCCCGGAAGAGGTGGTGGCGTGAGACCTTTGAAGCCATCATCCGACTGCGCGACGAAGGCATCAAGATCTCCTTTATGATGCAGGTGGACCTGGCGCGCAAGCCAAAGGACTTCGTGCGCCTCGCTGCTGAGGCCGGCTGCAGCCAGGTGTTCATCGGCATGGAGAGCGTGAACCCTGAAAACCTCAAGGCTGAGGGAAAGCCACAAAACAAGGTCGAGCAGTACGTGGATATCATGCGCGAATGGCACGATGCCGGCGTTGCCATTCACACCGGGTACATCATCGGCCTTCCCTTCGATACGAAAGAGGGGGTGGCCCTCGACATCCAGTATCTCATGGATGTCATCCAGCCGGATCAGGCGTCCTTCTTCATGCTGACCCCGTTGCCGGGATCCCACGATCACCTGGAAATGAAGAAGCGTGGTGAGTGGATGGACCCCGATTTTAATAAGAGGGATTCTTTCCACGCGACGATCAAGCACCCACATATGACTGCCGAGGAATGGACGCAGGCGTATGAGGACGCGTGGACGTCCTTTTATAGCAAAGAGAATCTTACGGCCATCCTGTCGCGTTGGAGTCATAACCCCAAGGTGTATTGGAACCTCGTCCTTGTGCATATGTGGTACAAGAACGCTGCCCTCATCGAGAAGCAACACCCCATGATTGCGGGCTTCTTCCGCCTGAAGGAGCGGCGATCGCGGAGACCCGGGTTTGCGATCGACCTCTTGCCGGTCCATCTTTGGAAACGCGCCAAGGATGTGGTCAGCCTGTTCGTGTCATGGGCCCGCTTTCTCAAGGAAATGGAAGAGATATGGCTCCAGACACGCCCGAGGAGTGAGAGGGAAAAGCGAGCGCTTGAGGAGTTTCAGAGAATCCAGGGAGAGATCTGGCAGACCCTGAAGATCGCGGAATGGCAAAAGGCATATAACGATGCCAAGGTGACGCTCCCTGCCAAGGCCAGGGCCCTGCTCGATCCCTTTGAAGATCTCTCGTCGAGGATGTTACTCAGCGGCAAGGATCTGGATGCCTTCCTGAAAAAATGGGGAAGCCTCCAGACCAGGATTCAGAAACTCTATGGCCAATTTGCAAGGGAAGAAGGACCTGCCAAGAGATGGCTTGATCAACTCTATGGCCTCCACAGAGATGCCTGGCAGAGTCTGAAGGTCGAGGAATGGCAACAGGTGTACTCAGGCTTCAGGCATAGGCTCCCGTCAAGATTGCAGCTCCTCTACGTCAAATTCGATGCCCTGAGCAACCGGATCGTCTATTCCCGACAGGATCTGAAAACATTCTGGGCGAGAACCCGGGAACACCTGCGCAGGAAACGATACTGGAATCTGCAACCTTCGAGGCTTGCGGTGACCTTGCTCAAGGAGCTGTTCCTGACAACCGCGTTTGCCCGGAGTGTCCTCTCCTCCTTCCACACCAAGGACTGGGGTTTTGCGAAGTCAGAATAGCGCC
>CAZCMC010000044.1:0-10149 GCA_964499665.1 uncultured bacterium
TGCTGTGCGGGCACCAGGTCTCCTGGTGCCGTGTACGTCTCAAAGACTGGCCCTGGTCGGCTGCATATGCCGCTAGGCAATCTGCATCTCCTGTATGTTTCCCGCGATGCGTCCGAAGGATCTTGCCCATGCCATTGCTTGAAACCAGGAAGCTCTCCTTGAGTTTCGGCGGCCTCAGGGCGATCGACATGATCGATTTGACCGTTGAGGCCGATGAGACTGTCGGCCTGATCGGTCCAAACGGGGCCGGCAAGACCACACTGTTCAATTGCGTGACCGGGATTGTCCCTCCCACCTCCGGAGAGATCCTGTATCGCGGGGAGAGCCTGACGGGCCTGAGACCGGACCAGGTGGCTGCGAAGGGGGTTTCTCGCACCTTTCAGAACATCCGGCTCTTCCGCGAAATGACGGTCCTCGAGAACGTGATGGTTGGGGGCCACTGCCGCACACGGGCCAGCGTACTGGGCGCGATATTCAGACCAAAGGCCGTTGTAAAGGAAGAGGAGGAACTGGCCGCCAAGGCCCTCGGACTTCTTCGGTTCGTGGGCTTGGAGCAAAAGGCGGATCTGTGGGCGAGACAACTCCCCTACGGTGATCAGCGTCGTTTGGAAATCGCCCGGGCCATGGCCAGCGACCCGTCCCTGCTCCTCCTGGATGAGCCAGCCTGCGGGATGAACCCACAGGAGACCAACGCCCTGATGGACCTGATTCACCTCATCCGAGCGCGCGGCATTACCGTACTCCTCATCGAGCATCAGATGAAAATGGTCATGGGCATCTCCGATCGACTGGTGGTGCTCGACCACGGGATCAAGATCGCAGAGGGAACTCCGGAGGCCGTCAGAGCAGATCCCGCGGTGATAGGCGCATATCTGGGAAAGGAATCGATCGGTGCTTAGACTGGATGACGTCCATGCGCATTACGGCATGATCCACGCCCTAAGAGGGGTGAGCCTCGAGGTCAAGAAGGGTCAGATCGCCTGTCTCATCGGCGCCAACGGCGCCGGAAAGTCGTCGACCTTGATGGCCGTCTCTGGGCTCCTCAGGCCAAACGCAGGGCGGATCGTTTTCGAGGGCGACGACCTTGCTGACGTTCCACCCCACGCCATCGTGGAGCGCGGCATCTCCCAGGTCCCGGAGGGGAGGCGCATCTTTTCGAAACTCACCGTGCTGGAGAATCTGGAAATGGGCGCGTACATCCGAACCGACGATGATGGGATTCGTCGGGACCTCGATTGGGTGTTCGGCCTTTTTCCCATTCTCGCGGAGCGACGCCTCCAGATGGGTGGAACCCTGTCCGGAGGTGAGCAGCAAATGCTGGCGATCGGCCGCGCATTGATGTCCCGACCGCGCCTCCTCATGATGGACGAGCCGTCACTTGGCCTGGCTCCGAAATTCGTTGAGACCATCTTTGAGGTCATCCGAGAGATTAACACTCGTGGAACCACGATCCTTCTGGTGGAGCAGAATGCTCACATGGCATTGTCGATTGCTTCCAGGGGCTATGTCATGGAGTCTGGCCGGATCGTTCTGGAGGACGACGCGACAAGCCTCATGGTGAACAAGGATGTCCAGAAAGCCTACCTCGGGGGATAACACTGGCAGGAAGAAGATATCCTGGCTCGGTCCGGGCTTCATCGTGGTCCTGCTGGGGCTCATTCTGTCGGGCATCCATCAGGAGATCGCGGAGGCCAGGGCGGAGACGACCCCTGACATCACCATCGGGATCGTGGGTCCGATGTCGGGGGATATGGCGGAACTGGGCCGCTACGTGCGAGAGGCGGTAGGACTCCAGGCAGAGGAGTGGAACGACAAGGGAGGGCTCCTTGGGCGCCGCATCAGGGTGCTGGTGGAGGATGATCATCACGATCCGAAGGAAGCGGTTGCCGCCGCGAAACGGTTGGTTCGCGCGAGAGTCTGGGGGGTGATCGGGCACCTGACGTCGGCCGCCTCCTTGCCGGCGTCAGGCGTGTACCACGCGGCCGGGATCCCCCAGATTACCCCATCCAGCACCGACCCTCGACTGACCGAGCAAGGGTTCAGGAACCTGTTTCGGACCTGCGGGCGAGACGATCAACAAGGACAGGTGGCGGCGAGATTCGTTCTGGACGCGCTTCACCCGAGACGCGTGGTCGTTCTGCACGATCAGACGGCGTATGGAAAGGCACTCGCGGACACCTTCAGCCGGCAGATCATGCGGCGGGATGGCCGGCTGCTCGCGACCACCTTCACCCTCTCCGCCGGCGGGAAAAATATCGCCTCAGTGCTCGAGGCCATAAAGGCCAAAGAGCCGGACGTTATCTACTTCGGGGGGATCTATCGTGAGGGCGGTCTTCTCGTCAAGCAGCTCAGGGAGCACGGCGTCAAGGCCACGTTCGTGAGCGGGGATGGGGTCATCGGTACGGAGTTTATCAGCCTTGCCGGCGACGCAGCCATGGGGACCTACCTGACCTTCGCCCCAAATCCCCTGCGGCTGCCGTCGGCCGAAACAGTCATGAAGAAATTTCAGAATCGGTATGGCGCCATCGGCCCCTACAGCCTCTACGCCTACGACGCAGCGGGCGCCCTATTTACTGCCATTGCCAGGGCCAAGCCGAAAGCTGCGGCGCGGCCCGAGCTTCTTCGGGTTTCTCAGGTCCTGCACCGGATGACCTACATGGGTGCCCTCGGCATGCTCCGATGGAATCGAAAGGGGGACTTGGTCAACCCTCCGTATGTGATCTATGAAACCAGAAAGGGAGGCAGTTTCCAAGGATGGTTCGAACAGGTGATCGGCCCGCCCCAGCCCAGAGGCTAGCCATCACATCTGGCCACCCTTCACCACAGGCGATCACGACGGCCGTTTCAATCCTCCGCCAGGGTGGCTTGGTCGCGTTCCCGACCGATACCCTCTACGCGCTAGGAGCGGATGCCTCCAACACACTCGCGGTAAGGCGCGTCTTTGCCGCAAAAGGTCGACGTTTGGCCAATCCAATCCCCTTGCTGGTGGGGGACTTGGCGATGGCGATTCGAATAACGGGTGATCTGCCCGACTCCGTGGCTCGACTCGTCGAGCGCTATTGGCCGGGGCCGCTGACACTCCTGGTGACAGCGCCTCCTGGCATCTCCCGCCTACTGACCTCCGGCACTGGCCGGATTGGCCTCAGGGTCCCAGATGCGCCGGTCGCCCTGGACCTGATCCGGCGCCTTGGTCGCCCAGTGACCGGGACCAGCGCCAACCGCTCTGCGGGGAGGGAGCCCAGAGACGCGGATGAGGTCTACCGGCAACTGGGTCACCGCGTGGACCTGATCCTAGACGGCGGTCCGGTTCCCATCGGGAGCCCGTCAACCGTCGTAGACGTCACCGTCAGCCCACCCCGCATCGTGAGAGAGGGCGTTCTCCGGCGTCATGCGGTCCTCAGTCTCCTGACCACGCGATCCCGCTCGCCGAGGGCCGGGCCCGGCGTCAGGTAGTCATGAAAGCCTTTGGAAAGCACCGGGGAATATGATACCTTAACCGTAACTAAGGTGAATCTGCAGGGCATCGGTCGAAGCGAGCGTGAGAACGATGAGCGTTGAATCGATTATCGAACGTGTCCGCGCCATGAATCATGAGGCGGATGTGGCCCTCCTGCAACGCGCCTATGACTTCGCAGCCAGGGTGCATAAGGGCCAGGAGCGCGTTTCTGGCGAACCCTACCTCTCGCACCCGCTTGCGGTGGCCGAGATTCTGCTTGACCTGAAAATGGATGTGGAGAGCATCGCGGCTGGCCTTCTTCACGATGTGGTGGAGGACACCCACGCTTCTCTGGAGCAAGTCAGGCAGGCCTTCGGGAACGAGATCGGGGATCTCGTGGACGGCCTCACCAAAATCAGCAAGCTGCACTTCGGTAGCCGGGTGGAGCACCAGGCCGAGAGCCTCCGGAAGATGGTTCTGGCGATGTCGAAAGACATCAGGGTTATTCTGATCAAACTGGCCGACCGTCTTCACAATATGCGGACCCTGGAGCCGCTGCGCGAGGAGAAGCGGCGGCTGATCGCCCAGGAGACCCTTGACATCTATTCACCTATCGCGCACCGTCTTGGGATCTACTGGATGAAGGCGGAGCTGGAAGACTTGGCTCTCCGCCACCTCGAGCCCGAGGTCTACCACGACCTGGCCGACAGGGTGGCCAAGAAGCGCCGAGAACGCGAGAAGGATATCAACGAGGTCATCGAGATCCTGCAACAGAAATTGACTGAGGTTGGCATCCAGGCTGAGATCATAGGACGCCCCAAGCACTTCTATAGCATCTATAAGAAGATGCGGGATCAGCGCAAGGAATTCGATGAGATCTATGACCTGACCGCGGTCCGGGTCATCACCGAATCGGTCAAGGATTGTTACGGTTCGTTGGGGGTGATTCACTCCTTGTGGAAGCCGATCCAAGGCCGGTTCAAGGATTTCGTGGCGATGCCGAAATCCAACCTCTACCAGTCCCTGCACACGACGGTGGTCGGCCCTGTCGGGGAGCCGGTGGAGATCCAGATTCGAACCCACGAGATGCACAAAACGGCGGAAGATGGGATCGCCGCCCATTGGGTCTACAAGGAGGGGAGGGCAGCGCTGGACCCAGCCGACAAGGGATTCGCCTGGATTCGCCAGCTTCTGGAGTGGCAGCGGGAACTGAAGGATAGCCGCGAATTCCTGGAGACGGTGAAGGTGGATCTATTCCCCGATGAGGTCTACGTGTTTACCCCAAAGGGGGATGTCAAGAGCTTTCCCAAGGGGGCGACCCCCATTGACTTCGCGTTTGGTGTCCACACCGATATCGGCTTCACCTGCGTGGGGGCCAAGGTAAACAGTCGCCTGGTCCCACTCCGGTACGAGCTGCAGAATGGCGATATCGTGGAGATCCTCACCGATGTGAAGCACCGGCCGAGCCGTGACTGGCTGAAACTCGTCAAAACGCCACGAGCGAGAGGGCGGATCAAGCAGTGGGTGAGGACTGAGGAGAAGCTCCGGAGTATCAGCTTAGGAAGAGATCTTTTGGAGAAAGAGCTGCGACGGATGGGAAAGAGCCCGGCCCAGATCCTCAAGCCAGAAACGATGACGACTATGCTTGCGCGCTCTGGATTCTCGGCTCCCGATGAGTTCTTCGCTACTGTTGGATACGGCAAGCTCTCTCCTCGCCAGGCCATGGCCAGACTGCTGCCACCGGAGGAACTCCCGCCCGAGGGGGAGGCCAGGCCGGAGCGAAAAGCCCGCCAGCGGCCGGATGATGGCGTGACCCTTCTTGGGGCACACGATTTTCTGGTTCACTTCGCCAGATGTTGCAGTCCGCTGCCAGGCGATGAGATCGTCGGGTTCATCACCAGGGGGCGGGGGGTATCGGTGCATAGCGCCGACTGTCCCAATGTGGACCAACTCTTCTACGACCCAGAGCGAAAGATCAACGTATCATGGGATGCCGCACCCACAACCCCCCACCAGGTGAAGATCCGGGTCACGATCGGAGTGGATCGGCCAGGCATCCTGGCTGCGATTAGTACGGCGATCTCCGCGAGCAAGATCAACATCGCCCAGGCCGACGTGCGCGTCACGGAGGACCGGAAGGGACTGAACACCTTCATCCTTGAGGTGTCAGACCTGAAGCAACTTCAATCGGCAATGGGAGCGATTCGCCAGATCGATGGCGTGATGGGAGTAGAGCGGATTCGTGGGTAACGGGGAGACTTTTCTCTTAGCCGGCCTTTTTAACGCGACCAGAGCGCAGGCAGCGAACGCACACGGCGACGGATCGTGGCGCCCCCTTCACCAGCACGCGATGGCGCGAGACATTCAGGTGCTGGCGGCGCTTGCTGACGTTGTGCGCGTGACTGACTTGATGACTGGTACGAGGCCCCCTTCCGCAGATCTCGCAGCGTGCGGGATGTCTGCTCGGCATTCGGATCTCCCTATTGGTCGGTTGCTCTCGAGCGATCTCTGACGGACGACCGGTATTATACGACATTGTCTTGGCAAAATCAAGCGGAGAAGCTTACGCGTACTGTCTACAGCCGATGAGGATCATTGGCGGCACCGCCAGGGGGCGACGCCTTCGGGCACCACGTGGTCTGCAGACCCGGCCAACCTCGGGGTATCTCCGGGAGGTCCTGTTCGATCTTCTCGCTCAGGAGGTATGTGGCCGGAGTTTCCTCGACCTGTACGCGGGGACCGGAGCCGTGGGCATCGAAGCCATAAGCCGGGGCGCAACAAGAGCGGTCTTCGTGGAGCAGGACCGGTCGGCACTTGCGATGCTTCGCCGGAACCTCGAGGTGTCCGGCTTTCGCGATCGGGCCGAGGTGATCCCACTGGAGGTCCTCCCTTTTCTGCGTCGGGCGGCCTTGAGGTCGAGCCGGTTCGACGTAATCTTTATGGATCCGCCTTACCAGCGATCCGGGGCTCTGGCCGCCCTCTCCCTGGCTGCTGCAACACGCGTCCTCGCGCCGTCAGGGATGGTGATACTGGAACAATCAGTAAAGGCCCAGCCGATCTCTAGCCCTGACGGACTGGCGCGCGTCCGAGAGGTTCGACACGGCGACTCAATCCTTCAGCTCTATCGACAGGAGGCGGCGTGACAGCTCTGGCGATCTACGCCGGGACATTCGATCCCTTCACATTCGGACATCTCGACATCGCGAGACGGGCCCATAGACTGTTTCCCCCGCTGGTCATTGCGGTGACGACCAACCCTGAAAAATCAGCTCTTTTCAGCCTTCAAGAGCGGCAACAGATCATCCGAGACGCCACCAGAGGGATGAGAGGGGTCTCCGTCGACTCTTTGGATGGGCTCCTGGTGGAGTATGTCCGGCGCAAGAGGGCCGATGTCGTCATCCGAGGCATCCGGGCGCTCTCCGACTTTGAATACGAATTTCAGATGGCGCTCATGAACCGAAAGCTATCCGAGGAGATCGAGACGGTATTCCTGATGCCCCACGAAAAATACTCGTACCTCAGCTCTCGGCTGGTCAAGGAGATCGCACTCCTGGGTGGAGATGTCTCCGCGTTCGTGACGCCGATGGCTAAGAAAATGTTGAAAGAGCGCGCCGCCATCAAGGGGGCGGGAGGCCCGAGGCGCAGATCATGAGCGTCAGACTTTCGAGCCGCGCCAAACTCACCAAGCCATCGGCCACGCTTGCCATTGCCTCTCGCGCCAAGCAGATGAGGGCAGAGGGGATCGACGTGGTGGACTTTGGCCTCGGAGAACCCGATTTCGAGACGCCGGACCACGTCAAGGAAGCGGCGATACAGGCTATTCGAGATGGCTTCACACGATATACACCCGCCAGCGGCATCGACGAACTGAAAGAGGCCATCATCACCAAGCTCAAGCGGGATAATGGTCTGTCTTACCGGCAGGAAGAGGTGATCGTGTCCTGTGGATCAAAGCATTCCTTATTCAACGTTGCCGAGGCGCTATTCGAGTCCGGGGACGAAGTGATCGTTCCCGCGCCTTACTGGGTGACGTACACTGAACAGATCCGCCTTGTCGACGCGTGTCCCGTCATCGTCGAGACGAGAGAGGAGGAGGGTTTCCACCTCACCCGCCGATTGGTGGAGTCGGCGATTACACCAGGGACCAAGGCGGTTCTGCTCAATAGCCCGTGCAATCCGACCGGGGCCGTGATCCTGCGGGAGGAGTTGGAGGCAATCGCAGCGTTAGCGATAGAGCGGGATCTCCTTCTGATTTCGGACGAGGCCTACGAGTCCCTGACCTATGACGGGCGAGCGCACGTGAGCGTCGCGTCACTCGACGAGGAGGTCAAACGGCGGACCATCCTGGTCAACACGGTGTCCAAGGCGTACGCCATGACCGGGTGGCGCATCGGGTACGCGGCAGGGCCGGCGGAACTTATCAAGGCGATGAGTGCCATCCAGAGCCAGGTGACGTCGAACCCCACGTCGATTGCGCAGAAGGCGGCGATCGCCGCTCTTCTCGGTCCGCAGGATCTCGTCCTGGCCATGACGGCAGAGTTCGACCGCCGCCGACGTTATCTGGTGGGCCGGCTCAACGGCATCCCGGATCTTCGATGCACCAACCCGGAGGGCGCTTTCTACATCTTCCTGAATGTGTCCGGGTTTTACGGGAGAATGGTGGATGGCCGGCGGATTCGTAACTCCACTGAGATGGCTACCTATCTCCTCCAGACGGCGCATGTCGCGCTTGTCCCGGGGGTGGAATTCGGGAGCGATGCCCACCTCCGCCTTTCATACGCGACACCCATGGAGACAATCGTGAAAGGGGCGGACCGGATTGAGAGGGCACTGGGGCTGCTACGTAACTGACAGGATCAGTGGCCATCCGTGTCAGGACACGCCTCGATCAAAACGTACACAGCTCAGAGCGGGAACGCGAGGGCGCAGGGCCGGATATTGAACAGAGTGGCGGTGGCGCACGGAGGAGCGTACCGATGCCGAAGCTGAAGCTGATCACATTCGGCTGTCAGGCCAACGAACTGGACTCGGAGCGGATCGTCGGCCTCCTGGCCCGGGAAGGATACGAGCTCATCGAGCGTGATGAGGAGGCCGATCTCATCATCCTCAATACGTGCGCGATCCGCGAGAAGGCGGAGCAGAAGGCCTACAGTCGCCTCGGGACCTTTCAGGAGTTGAAACGCCGGAAGAAAGGGCTGCGCATCGGTCTCTGCGGCTGCGTTGCGCAGCAGGAGGGCCAGGCACTGCTCAATCGATTTCCGTACCTGGACTTTGTGGTTGGTCCGGCACAGCTGACCTCAATACCAAGGCTGCTTCGAGATGGGACCAAACGCGGGCTTGCGACGGCCAGGACACCGGCCTTCTCCTATCCTGTCTCTGCGCCGGTCCAGCGAAAAAGCGCCGTCAAGGCATGGGTCAGCATTATGGAGGGGTGTGATCGCTTTTGCACCTTCTGCATCGTCCCCTTCACACGAGGGCGAGAGCGCAGCCGGCCCCTCCAGGAGATCGTTGAGGAGATCCGCGAGTTGAAACAACGGGGGTACCGTGAGGTCACCTTGTTGGGCCAGACAGTCAACTCCTACGGGAAGAAGCTTCGACCGCCCGCCAGCTTCGTCGAGTTGCTCGAGACGATCGATCGCGTCGTCGAAGGGGAGATGCGGGTGCGATTTACCAGCCCGTATCCCGGTGACGTCACAGAAGAGCTCGCGGAGGCAATGGCCAGCCTCCCGAGCCTCTGCGAACACATCCATCTTCCGGTTCAATCGGGCTCGGACCGGACGCTTCGCAGAATGAAGCGCGGCTATAGTCGTGACGACTACCTGGAGAAGGTCGAGCTCCTCCGGACGAAGACGCCAGCGCTTGCTCTCACCACCGACATCATCGTCGGATTTCCAGGCGAGACGGAGAGAGACTTCGAGGAGACTCTGAGTCTCATCCAGGAGGTGGGCTACGATGGGGCCTTCATCTTCAAGTATTCCACGAGGCCTCACACACCGGCCGCCCGCCTGTCTGATCAGGTCCCTGAAGAGATCAAAGGGCGCCGATTTGAACAGGCGCTAGGCCTCCTGAATAGGCTGTCTCTCGAGCGCAATCGCGCGTACCTCGGTCGTACGGTGGAGGTGCTGGTAGATCGTGAGGATGTGAAGGGGGATGCCGTTCGCGTGGCCGGCCGGACGAGGGAGAACAAGATCGTCCACTTTTCCGGCGAAGGCCCGACTGACGGGGACCTTGTGTTGGTGGCTATCACAGGTGCCAGCGCACTCCACCTCCAAGGCGAACATATCTGCGCCAATGGCGCCAAGTCCTCGGGAAAAAAGGATTTGACAACCCTTCTCCCCCTATCTATGATATCGTAAACCTCCGAAAGGAGGGCCGATGAGGCGCTTCAATCTCGCAAGTCCGGCGGCATCCGGTAATCCTGACGAGAAAGCGGCGTCGGAAGCAGATGGTGGGGCACCCCCCTCGAGGGTCCGCCTTCTCTTACTCAGCCTGCTTCTGCTAGTGGTTGTTGCTATTGGAGTCAGACACTTCATCGGGACATATCTCGGCAGGGAAATCAATCTCTCCTTGCCTCTTACAGGGCGGGTCGGTACTCCGCCTGTGAATGATGGGCCGCGACCTTCGCCGGCGCCTTCGACGCCCGCTGCGGGACTCAGCCCTGAGCGCCCGGCAGAGGTGTCTGGGCTTCACGAGGCGCCTCGGTCCGGCTCCGA
>CAZCMC010000045.1:0-3400 GCA_964499665.1 uncultured bacterium
CTTGCAATCCGTCCGAGATTTCGGCTATAGTGGCCGAAGAGTTCGGGGTGCCAGCCGAGGTGAGCGTCGTGCAGGTCAAGACAGCGAGCGACTCCGTCGAGCCGATCTTCCCCCTCTACCTCCTGTTGTGTCTGCTCTGCCCTGGTTTCGATAACCCCAACGCCACCTCGGCGCTCCTAGAAATACGCCCTTAAAACAGGCAGGCACATGGCTGTCCCGATCAATCCCGATCGTCGCAAGCGCCGTACCCGCCTCATCCTGGGGGGCGTCCTCGCCCTCGTCGTGGTATTGACGACCGTCCAGGTCCTGATCCATCAACTCCGATTTCCTACTCCGATTGCCAGCAACATCCTGATCTTCGCGCTCGTCAACGTGAATATGGTCCTCCTCCTGATCCTGGTCCTTCTGGTCTTTCGGAGCCTCTTCAAAGTCTACCTCGAGCGTCGGGATAATCTGCTGGGTTCCAAGTTTCGTGTCAAGCTGGTGGTGGCCTTCGTCAGCCTCTCACTCCTGCCGGCCTTCCTCCTCTTTGTCGTGGCGAGCAACCTCATCACCAACAGCGTAGATAGCTGGTTCAACATCAAGGTGGAGGAGTCGCTCCAGAGTTCGCTGGAGGTGGCCCAACTGTTCGAGAGGGTCGCCCACGAGACCCTCGTGATCCAGGCGCGCCAGATGGCCTCGCGCATCGATCCGGGCGGCCTCGACAGCGAGGAGGGACAGGGGTTGGCGCGCGGCCTGATGGCCGAGAAGATGACGGAGTACAACCTCAGTGCGGTTCAGATCATTGACGGGACCGGCGCCGAGCTGTTGGGGCTTCGCGCGAAGAGGCGACTGCCGGCCGACCTGCCCGCGCTCGGCCCGGCGCTCCGGCGAGGCAGGAGGGGCGAGACCTTCGCGTTGATCCAAGCGATCCCCGGGGGGGACGTGATCCGCGGGGTGGCTCCGATCGCCATGTCGGACTCGAAGGGCCGGGCCACATTTCTGGTGGCAACCCACTACATTCCCGAGGGACTCTCGGCAAGGGTCGGCGAGGTCACTCGTGGGGTCAAAGAGTACCAGCAGCTCAAGATGCTGAAGAACCCCATTAAGGGGATCTACATCATGCTCTTTCTCATGGTGACCCTCGTGATCATCTTCGCCGCTGTCTGGGTCGGGATCTACCTGGCCCGGGGTATCACCGTGCCGATTCAGCAACTGGCCGAGGCGACCAGGGCCGTTGCTGCGGGGAACCTGGCCTTCAGGGTTGACGCCAAGGCGGACGATGAGATCGGGATCCTGGTGAACTCCTTTAACAAGATGACGGAGGACCTGCGGCAGAGCAAGGCGGAACTGGAGAGCGCCAACCTTGACCTCCAGCACTCGAACGTGGAATTAGACCAGCGGCGAGCCTACATGGAGACCGTCCTGGAGAATATCGCCACGGGCGTCCTGTCGCTTGATCGGCAGGGGATGATCACGACCATCAACCCGGCGGCCATTCACATCCTGGGGCTGGAGGGGCGTTCGATGCGGCGCTGTCACTATACCGAGCTCCTCGGGGGCGGCTCGCTCGCCCCGCTTCGCGGCCTGCTGGAGCGGACTGCGGACGATGCAAGCGGGATCGTGGATCAACAGCTCACGCTTCAGCGCAATGGCCGGGTCGCCAACATCGTGGTGAACATCAGCGGTCTGACCGACCGCGCGGAGAGCCATCTGGGAAGGGTTGTGGTGCTGGAAGAGATCACTCAGCGGATCCGCGCCGAGCAGACGATGGCCTGGCGGGAGGTGGCGAGGCGGATCGCGCATGAGATCAAGAACCCGTTGACCCCGATCCAACTTGCTGCGCAACGGTTGAGGAAGAAGTTCGCCGACCGAGCGCCTGATTACGAGCAGGCATTCGAGGAGTGCACGCGGACGATCATCCAGGAGGTCAACGGGCTTAAGGGCTTGGTAGACGAATTCTCCAGGTACGCGGCCAAGATGCCATTCTCCGATCTGAAACCCAACGACCTCCACCTGGTAGTGGAGATGGTGCTGACGCTCTACGCAGCCGCCCCGAAAGGGGTCAAGATCGCCCGCGACCTTGACCCGGAACTTCCCCTCGTGAACCTGGATCCCGAGCAGATGAAACGGGCGCTGATCAACCTGGTGGACAATGCCCTGGATGTCCTCGACGGGGAGGGAAAAATCGCCATCAGGACGCGATTCCTGAAGGAGACTCACGTTGTCGCGCTGGAGGTCGTTGATAGCGGCCCGGGGATTCCCCGCGCCGACAGGGAGCGACTGTTCCTTCCCTATATCTCGACCAAGCCCGGCGGCACCGGCCTTGGGCTGGCCATCGTGCACCGGATCGTGGCCGAGCATGCCGGGCAGATCCGCATCGAAGACAACGTCCCGAGAGGGACGCGGGTCATCATCGAGTTGCCTGCCCTCTCATCCTCAGTGGATAATGGCGATGGAGTCGGGCCGTGGCCCACGAACACATCCTAGTCGTTGACGATGAACAGAAGGTCCTGAAGTCGATCGTGGACATCCTCAGGGACGAGGGGTACCGTGTCTCAGGGGTCGGGGACGGGAACGAGGCGTTGCGCGCCATTCACAAAAGCCCCCCCGATTTGGTCATCCTCGATATCTGGATGGCAGGGATCGACGGGTTGGCGACCCTGGAGGCGATCAAGCGGATACACGAGGAATTGCCTGTCATCATGATCTCGGGGCACGGCACTATCGAGACGGCCGTGAAGGCCACCAAGCTTGGGGCCTACGATTACCTGGAGAAACCCCTAGACCTGGAGAAGGTCCATCTGGCGGTCCGCCATGCCCTGGATCTGCACCGGCTTGAGTGGGAGAATCGATCGCTTCGCGAGACGCTTGATCGGCGCTACGAGATCGTAGGAGAGAGCAAGGCGATCAGGATGCTTCGTGAGCAGATCTTGTCGGCCGCCCCGTCCAACGGGCGGGTGTTGATTCGGGGGGAGAGCGGAACCGGGAAGGAGTTGATCGCCAGGGCCATCCATCGCAACAGCGCCAGGAGTGATAAGCCGTTTGTCGTCGTCAACTGCGCCGCCATTCCGGAGGAGTTGATCGAGAGCGAGTTGTTCGGCCATGAACGGGGTGCATTCACCGGCGCCACGGGCCAGCGGCGCGGCAAGTTCGAGTTAGCTGACGGGGCCACGATCTTCCTCGATGAGGTGGGGGACATGAGCCTGAAGACACAGGCCAAGGTCCTCCGTGTCCTTCAGGAGCAGACCTTTGAACGGGTCGGCGGAAGCGAGGGCCTCACCGTGGATGTCCGGGTCATCGCTGCTTCCAACAAGGATCTGCTGGAAGAGATCCGTCGAGGCGCCTTTCGGGAGGATCTCTTTTATCGCTTGAGCGTCATCCCTTTTGAGATCCCGCCGCTCCGGGAACGCCAGGAAGA
>CAZCMC010000045.1:3500-10077 GCA_964499665.1 uncultured bacterium
ATCGCTTGAGCGTCATCCCTTTTGAGATCCCGCCGCTCCGGGAACGCCAGGAAGACATCCCGCTCCTGGTCCAATATTTTCTTCACTCCGTCTGTCAGGAGTACGGGAAACCGGACAAGGACCTATCCCCGGAAGCGATGGAGCTTCTGGTTGAATATCAGTGGCCCGGCAACGTCCGGGAACTGAGGAATGTGGTTGAACGAATGGTCATCATGGTTGCGACGAGGACCATCCACCATTTTGACATCGCCTCATCTCTTCGCCAGGTCGAAGCGAAGCGAGAGGTCTGGCCGACTCCTGATGGGACGCTACGTGATGCCCGATCGCGGTTCGAGCGGGAGTTCATCCTGCGTCGGCTGGAGGAGAGCCAGTGGAACGTCACGAAGGCCGCTGAGCGCCTGGGGATCGAGCGGAGCAACCTTCACCGAAAGATCAGGGCCTATGGCATCGAAGGCTCCGGCCGCTAGTGCCGGGCCAATTAGCGTCGTCTAGCAGCGTTGCTGGCCTCCGGGGCACTCCCTGCGACGTACCTGATAATGTACGCCGGGTACCCGCGAAGTGGGTGCGGCCCCGGAAGCCGCGCCTTGCTATGCTTGCTCCTTGTCCCGGCAATGCCGACCAGCCTTTCGAGCGAAATCGCGGAAGGCAGCTAGTGCCCGCTCTTCAGCCCTCGCCCCCGATGGGGGAGAGGAGTTCCTCAGCCACCGGGCCCGGCGATACGAATTCCTCCCTCAGCCCGCCTCGCCTCAACCTTGTCTTCTCCCTCTAAGGGGGGAGAAGGTCAGAATGAGGGGGAGAGAGATGGTATGTCAGGGCTCATCGAGGTGCCCGACGATTGGAGGGCGCTTTCCGCCAGGATCGATGCAGAGGGCGGAATGGTCCTCCTCCTCGGAGCGTCCGACTCCGGCAAGACGACGCTGGCGCGTTGGCTCATGCGCACCCTCACGGCGGCCGGCCGGCGCGTCGCGCTTGTCGATGGCGACATCGGCCAATCGACCGTCGGGCCACCCGCGACGGCGGGCCTCGCGTTCGCCGCTCCTGCCCAGATCGAGCCAGTTTTTGCCCCTATCGCGCTAAGGTTCGTTGGCGCTGTCTCCCCAGCGGGACAGATGCTGCCACTGGCCGCCGGCCTTAAACGGCTTGCCGAGAGGGCCTCTGCGATGGGGGCAGAGGCCCTGCTGGTTGATACCACCGGCTTCGTCCTCGGTCCTTCCGCGCGTCGCCTCAAGTTTCACAAGATCGACCTCCTGACACCACAACACCTCATCGCGTTGCAGAGAGATGACGAGTTAGAGCCGATCCTCCGCCTCTTCGAAGGCAGAAAGGGGATGGCGATCTCTCGCCTCCCTGTGAGCCCGCATGTCATCCCCCGATCCTTTCAGGCCCGGCGAAGCTATAGAGCGCAACGGTTCGTTGAGTATTTTCGAGAGTCCTCCCTCGTTGAGATCTCGCTGCACGGGGTCGGAGTCCAGGGGAGCTGGATATACGGCGGGAAGCCGCTCGATCCTGCCGGGCTGCGAGGCCTGTCGGAAGAGCTTGGGGCACAGGTCGTGTGGGGCGAGCGAAGCCAAGACGAAGCCTTCCTCTTGGTGCAGGGTGAACCATCGCCCGATGGGCTGCAGCTCGCCAAGAGTCGTCTTGGCGTGTCGGGGGTTCCGATCACCGCGACTGACGAGATTCGAGGTCTGCTCCTGGGGCTTGCGGACGCGGATGGCGAGCTGCTCGCTCTCGGTCTGCTGCAGGACCTCGATCTAACTTCGGGGCGAGTGTTCTGTCTGAGCCCGTGCGCCGAGCCTCACAGAGTCGGCATCGTCCACTTTGGAAGCATCCGTCTCGACCCGTCCGGAGAAGAACTGGGCGACGCCGCGATGTATCAGGTGATGCAGTGAGAAACTTGGAGATCGCAAAACTGTTCAACGAGATCGCTGACCTGCTCGAGATCAAAGACGAGAATATTTTTAAGATCCGGGCCTATCGCCGGGCGGCCATGAACCTGGAGAGCTTGACTGAAGAGATCGAGGCGGTGGCGGGGCGCGGCGGCCTCACTGAGATCGCGGGGATCGGCAAAGATCTCGCGGCTAAGATCGAGCAGGCGCTTGAAACAGGACGGATCGAGTACCTGGAGGAGTTGCGCAGAGAGATCCCGCGGGGCGTCGTCGAGCTGATGGCGATCCCGGGCGTCGGGCCCAAGACCGCCAAGCTCCTCTTCGACAGGCTCCAGGTCGATTCCGTCGAGAAGCTGGAGGCCCTTGCTCAGAAGGGGAAGCTCCTGGGCCTGCCGGGGATCAAGCAGAAAACGGTCGAGAACATCGTGAAGGGGATTCAAGTGGTCAAGAAGGGGCGGGAGCGGATGCTTTTGGGGCGCGCCCTGCCCTTGGCACGCGAGATTATCCAGACCCTCGAGAAGATCCCTCAGGTAAGGAAAATCAGCATAGCCGGCAGCCTGCGCCGGATGCGCGAGACCGTCAGGGACTTCGACCTGCTGATCACTTCAACGAAACCGGCAAAGGTGATGGAAATCTTCACATCGCTGCCTCAGGTTGCCGAGGTGCTGGTTCACGGAGAGACGAAGGCGACCATACGGCACCGTGAAGGGATCCAGGTTGACCTGCGCGTTGTCGAGCCCGAGTGCTTTGGCGCCGCCCTCCAATACTTTACCGGCTCGAAGGAACACAACATCCGTGTGCGGGAGCTGGCCTCACGGAAAGGGCTCAAGGTCAGCGAGTATGGCGTATTCAATGAGGCCACCGGAAAGCGACTCGCCGGCGCCACCGAGGAAGAGGTCTACCGGGCGATCGGCCTGCCATACATCCCGCCCGAGCTGCGGGAAGATGCCGGCGAGATCGAGGCTGCGCTTGAGGGGCGTCTGCCGAACCTGCTTGAGCTGGACGACCTGCGCGGCGACCTGCACGCCCACACCAACTGGAGTGACGGGCATCACGACCTGGAGGCGCTGGTTGAGGCGGCCCACCGGAAGGGGTATGAATACGTGATCGTGTCGGATCATTCCCGGTCGTCCACCGTCGCTGGCGGCCTCTCCGAGGAGAAGCTGCTCGACCAGATCGGCAAGATCCGGGCCCTCAACAAGAAGTACACGAACTTCCGCATCCTGGCTGGCAGCGAGTGCGACATCCTGGCCGATGGGAGAATGGACTTCCCCGACCGGGTGTTGGCTCAGCTCGACATCGTGCTGTGCGCTGTCCACTCCCGCTTCAAGCAGGGCCGTGCGGAGATGACAGCCCGCATCGTCAAGGCGCTCAGCAACCCCTACGTCAATATTCTGGCCCATCCGACCGGCCGCCTGATCGGCGAGCGCGATCCGTACGACGTGGACCTGGAGGCTGTCTTCGCCGCGGCCAAGCAGCATGGCAAGGCCGTGGAGATCAATGCCCAGCCCTCTCGTCTCGACCTGAACGATCACCATGCGCGACGTGCAAAGGAGCTGGGGGTGATGCTTTCAATCGACACTGACACCCACTTCCTCGATCAGTTGGAGAACATGACCCTTGGCGTCGCCACCGCTCGCCGCGCCTGGATCAGCAAGGCCGATGTGGTGAATGCGATGCCTCTCGAGAAACTCTTGGCCTGGGCCCACAAGGCTCGCCGCCAATCTCATAAGTAGCCAGCCAGCAGACTCTCGCCCGAATTGTCATTGCGAGCACATTCACCTTATTCAGTGTGAACTCCGCGAAGCAATCTCAAGAAAACACACTTAACAACATATCTATAGCATGTTAGTCTACCGCCTATATAACACACACTGGAGGACACAATGGCGCGCGTGAACGTGTTTATGGGTCATGATCTCTTGAAGGCGGTGGATGCCGAGGCCGAGCAGGAGGGGATCAACCGCAGCGCTCTTCTGCAGAAAGCGGCCGAGGCATATCTCCAGCAGGCCCGGCAGCAACGGCAGGAGGCGGAGCAACGACGGAAGATGCAGGAGGCCTCGAAGCGCATGGACGAAATGGCGGAGAGGCTTGGGACCTGGGACCCTGTCCCGATTATCCGACAGTTTCGGGATACGCGTGACGGGTCAAATAGATGACGGTCGCCGCATACCATCAGGGGTACGTTCTGGATGCCTCAGTTGCCGCTAATTGGTTTGTACGAGGAGGGGAGGCGGATCGCGAGCAGGCCCTCTTCATCCGGGAGCGGCACGTGGCGAGGCAGTGCCGGCTGATTCTGCCAGAATTCGGACTTCTCGAAATCGCGAACGCCATTCGCTATAACCCCCGCGCCAAGGAGGCTGATGTTGCGGCGGCACTGGAGCTGCTTCACGACCTGCACCTGGAGATCCACCAGCTTTCGTGGGACCTCCTGCGAAAAGCCAATGCGATCGCCTGGGCCTACAAGATCGCCATCTACGATGCCGTTTACGTTGCCCTGGCCGAAGGCGTGGGTTTTCCGCTCCTTACCGCTGACGGTGTCTTGCTGAAGAGAATGAAGGGTCACAGCATCGCCCTCCGGCTTAGAGATCTTGGTCCTCGATTGACATAATGCATAATGATACAGTACCATTATGCATCATATGTATGCATAAAGGAGGTGAGCTGATGAGGACTACGATGGATTTGCCCAAAGATCTGTTGGAGGAAGCCAAGAAGATGTGTGGGATAAAGACGATGACCGGTACCGTGATTCTCTCACTCCAGAAATTGATCGAGTCCAAGAAGATCGAACGGCTTCGATCCTTGCGGGGAAAACTGGACCTCAATGTGGATCTGAATCGATTGAGGAAAGATCGAACCGTCGCTCGTCCAGGCTTACTAAAATGGAGGGGATAACCCATTGTGAGTGATATCCTCGTGGATACATCGGTTTGGCTGGAGTTCTTCAGAGTGAAGGACTCTCCCTATGGGGAGACGCTGGACCGGTTGTTAGAGGAGGAGCGGGTTTGCACGACTAACCTGATCAAGGCCGAGATCATTCCTGGTGCCAGGACGCCAAAACAGTTCCGCGAGCTCAAGGACTATTTTGATGCGCTTCCACTTGCTCGCGAGCCGGCTTCGCTCTGGGAGGAGATCACGGAAGTTCAATTTCGACTCAAACGAAGGGGAATCAACGGTATCAGTATCCCGGATCTCATCATCGCCATCGTGGCCAAGGCCAACGGAAAGGTGATCTTTACTAAGGATAGCGATTTTCAGCGCATCCAGCGCGTTCTGGCATTGGAATTAATGGAGACCCGCTCCTGGGCGACTCCGTGATCCTGTACTTTGCCCCTTGCTGCGAGAGGCGCCGATGAGGCACCAGTGAGAAAAGTGAAAGTGCGCCGCATCGTCCTCCGGCTGAGGGATCTGGGTGTAGCGGAGCGAAGGTGAGCGAATGAATGATACGCCTTCTGAAATCGAGCGGAAATATCTGGAGATGCTGATGGAACGTTCCGGAGAAGAACGCTTGAAGATGGGGTGCTCAATGCACTCGACCGCACGAACATTGGTCAAGGCTTCGGTGCTGGAGAAGGACCCGCTGGCGTCGCCCGCCACCCTGCGGCGGGCCCTCTTCCTCCGCTTCTATGGCCACGAATTCGACGCCGAGGCGCGGGAGAAGATCTTCCTTGCCCTGGAAGGGGTTGGGCGGCATAGCCCTTAGAAGAACCTGCCGCTTACTAGGGAATCACTGTCAGGCCGAGTCTGCGGAAATCCTCATCGAAGGTTAGGCAGGGCACATTATCCAGAAGCGTGGTCACCACGACGAAGGAGATGGCGTCACAGAATGAAAGGCGGCGATCTCGTCCATACTCTCGAAATATCTGCTCGGCTTCTGCGCGGACGCGATCACCATACGATACGATTGCAAGCCATGGCTTAACCTCGGCGAGAAACGTGAGGGCCGCCGGGAAGTTCCTTCGGTAGCGAAGGAGCGTCACCGTTTCGCTGATGATATCCCAAGTCACCCACAGAACCGTACTCGCAGTGGCCGCATCTTCGACGATGACCTCAGCTCTCTGATGGTTCACGTCGCCCTGGTCAAGGCAGGCATAGAAGAACGATGTGTCGCAGAACAGACGCGGCGGAAGCGGCATCAGCGACTCAGACGACTTCGCCCGTAAAGATGCTCTTTGACATGAGCAGACACGCTAGTTTTACGCCCGCTGTGTTTCGGCAACTTCTCTATCAGCTCCAAGAGCTTCTTGGCGGCTGCCCCGGGCTCGGGTTCAGGCAGAGCTGCACGAAGTTCCGCCACAATCTCATCGTGCACCGTGATCTGTACGCTCCTGCCGGCATCCTTTCGAACCTGCCGCACCAGCTCAGGCAGCCGCCTTCGCGCCTCGCTAATCGAAATTTTCATGGTCACCTCCAATAGGACTTGCCGGGAAGTGTACACTGCTGTACACCTTGAGTCAATGAAAAATTGACCCCGGACGCCACAGCGAGCTGGAACAGCGACACCCGATGGACAAGGGGATTCGATGCTTTGTGTAGACTTGGCCTTCTCGCTAACGGGACTCATCGTGCCCTTGCGGGTTGATTAATCGGGATGCCATCGGGCTTCATGTACGAAATCACCCGGGACGAGGCACAAGAGGTACAGCGTCTAAGATCACAAATTGTGATCTTAAAGCCCGGGCAGCACC
>CAZCMC010000046.1:0-10034 GCA_964499665.1 uncultured bacterium
GCCTATCTGCAGACCAAGCACGAGAAGTTGGGCCATCTGCTCGAGAAGGTCTAGTTCCGTTCTCAACCTGTTTCGGGCAACCTGTGAATCTGGATGCAGCACGGATGCGAAGGCATCCTCGTGGCCTGGAACAGCAAGACCGATGCCCTGGAAGGGGATCGGCGGAGAGGATCATTGAAGACCACTGAAGGGACCTACGCAGCCAGAGGCTTTCGATTCGCCCTTGTGGTGAGTCGATTTAACGACGTCATTACCAAACAGCTTCTGGAGGGAGCGGTTGACTGTTTGCTTCGACACGGGGCAGATGAAGGTGACCTCCATCTGGTCAAGGTGCCAGGAGCCTTCGAGCTGCCCACCACGGCAAAGCGTCTGGCCGCCTCTCGTAATTACGATGCCGTCATCGCTCTCGGAGCGGTCATTCGGGGAGCCACCCCCCACTTCGAGTACGTCGCCGGAGAGGCAGCAAAGGGGATCGCCTCGGCCAGCCTCGAAACCGGCGTCCCGATTATCTTTGGGGTCATCACCGCGAATACCGTTGATCAGGCGATCGAGCGGGCCGGCACCAAGGGTGGCAATAAGGGGTTTGCCGCAGCCCTTTCGGCCATTGAAATGGCCAGCCTGTTCGCCCAACTCAAGTGATCTTTAGGAAGGGGGGTCTCCACCCCCCACGATTCGAATGGGAAAGCGGCATCGGGCCAGAGAGCTCGCACTCTCCTTCCTCTATCAGTCGGAATTTCACCCCGTGGGGGCGTTCGAGGATCGCCTCCAGGCCTTCTGGGGGGAGCACCCTGTCAAGCCCGAGGTCCGATCTTTCGCCGAGGAGTTGGTGCGGGGCACGATAGCCCATCGGACCTCGATCGATGGCCTTCTTTCCTCTCTGATTGAGCACTGGATCCTCTCCCGTCTGGCGCTCGTGGATCTCTGCATCCTTCGATTAGCCGCCTATGAGCTCCTCTTTCAGCCACACACACCGTCGAAGGTCGCGATCGACGAAGCGATCGAATTAGCGAAGGCATTCGGAGGGAAGGACTCCGGTGCCTTTGTCAACGGCGTCCTTGATAAGGTCCGAACGCTCGCCAACGACCGCTCCACGGCACCTCTGGCCTAGGGCAGCCTCTTCAGCTCAAGAAAGGGAGTTATGACTCTGTCGCTGTCGCAGCGTGTGGATGGATCAATGCGAAGGGCGGGATTCGAACGGTCAGCAAGAGCGGCAGGCTGCCCATCACTTACTCATACTGCTTGAACACCAAGGTGGCATTGGTTCCGCCGAACCCAAAGGAGTTGGTGAGGGCGACCCTCACCTCAGCTTGACGCGCCTTGTTAGGAACGTAATCGAGGTCGCAGCCCGGGTCTGGCTCGTCGTAGTTAATCGTAGGCGGGATCAGCCCGTGATAGATGGTGAGGACGGTCGCCAGCGACTCGACGCCGCCCGCCGCCCCTAGGAGGTGCCCGGTCATGGATTTGACCGAGCTGACGGCCAGGCGATAGGCATGGCCTCCGAACACCTGCTTGATCGCTCTGGTCTCGGCGGTGTCGCCCACGGGTGTCGAGGTTCCGTGGGCATTGATGTAGTCCACATCCTCAGGCTTCAGTCTCGCAGCCTCTAGTGCGAGGCGCATCGAGGTAATCGCCCCCAGCCCTTCCGGCTCTGGTGCCGTCATGTGGTAGGCATCGGCCGACATCCCGTAACCGACCAACTCGGCATAGATCTTCGCTCCACGCCGCAGGGCGTGCTGCAGCTCCTCGATGACCAGGACTCCCGCGCCCTCCCCCATCACAAAACCGTCCCGCCCCTTATCAAAGGGACGGCTGGCCCGGTGGGGCTCATCATTCCTGGTGGACAGCGCCTTCATGGAACTGAACCCGCCGATCGTGAGCGGGGTGATGACTGCCTCGCTTCCACCCGCGATCATCACGTCCGCCGCCCCCCGCTTGATCAGCTCTAAGGAATCGCCGATAGCGTGATTGCCGGTTGCGCAGGCTGTGGAGACACATGAGTTAGGTCCCCGAAACCCATACCGCATAGCGATCTGCCCGGAAGCCAAATTCGTGATGATAGAAGGGATAAAGAAAGGGCTGATCCGGCCAGGGCCCTTCTCCAACAGGACGTTGTGAGACTCCTCCAGGGCCGGCACACCACCCATGCCGGTGCCGATCAGTGTGCCGATTCGGCTCCGCTCGCTCTCCTCAAACTTCAATCGGGCATCGTCGATTGCCATAATCGCGCTGGCCAAGGCGTAGTGGATGAAGCGGTCCATCTTCTTGACCTCTTTCTTCTCCATGTAGAGGAGCGGGTCGAAGCCCTTGACCTCTCCGGCGATCTTCGAATCGTGGTGACTGGCATCGAATCGAGTGATTCGATCGATACCCGTGACTCCCGCCACCAGGTTCTCCCAGAAGATCTCGGTCCCGATCCCGTTGGGGGCGACCACGCCCAGGCCTGTCACGACCACTCGCCTCATGTCCTCTCGTCCTCTTGGCTATTCAGGGCCCATCTTCGCGGGCCGGCCATATCACGCGGAATGCGCCTTGATATACTCGACGGCATGTTTGACGGTCATAATCTTCTCGGCCTCCTCGTCCGGGATTTCGATTCCAAACTCTTCCTCCAGGGCCATCACCAGCTCTACTGTGTCCAGAGAGTCGGCGCCCAGATCCTCGATGAAGGAGGCCTCTGGGGTTACCTCCGCTGCATCGACTCCCAACTGATCCACGATGATTTTTTTCACCTTTTCCTCTAGCCCTGCCACGCCAGCCATCACCCCCCCCTCCCTACGGCCTCGGTGCCGTCCCATCGATTACATTCGCAGCCCGCCATCGACGTTGATGATCTGCCCCGTAATATAACTCGCCCCCTCTGAGGCGAGAAACGAAACAAGGGCGGCGACTTCCGTCGGATCGCCGAATCGCCCCATGGGGATCTGCTTGCAATATCCGGCCTTGAGATCTCCGGACAGGCCCTCGGTCATTTCGGTCTCGATGAACCCGGGAGCCACGGCATTCACCGTAATCGCCCGCGACGCGACCTCTCTCGCCACCGTTCTCGTGAAGCCATTGAGGCCAGCCTTTGACGCAGCATAGTTCGCCTGTCCGGGGTTACCCATGATCCCGACAACCGAGCTGATGTTCACGATCCGCCCGCTCTGCTGCTTGAGCATCGGTCGAAGCGCCGCCCTCGTCGTGAAAAATGCCCCCTTCAAATTGACGTCCAGCACGTCGTCCCAATCTTCATCCTTCATCCGGAGCACCAAGGCATCCTTCGTGATCGCGGCGTTATTGACCAGGATGTCCAGGCGCCCAAATCGCTCGACGCATCCCGTAATCAGTGCCTCTGCATCCGGCCGCTGCGCCATGTCTGCCCGCACAGCGGTCCCCTCGCCGCCCCCTGACCGGATCTCGGATGCCACCATCTCCGCCGCCTCCTGGCGCCTCGAGCAGATCATGACTTTTGCGCCTTCCGCTGCAAGCATGAGGGCGATTGCTCGACCGATCCCCCGCGAGCCGCCCGTGACGACGGCCACCTTTCCCGCATGACGGCCCGCCATCACCATCAGGCAATTGCCCTGACCTGTTTCAGCGCAATGCGCAAGGAGTCAACATCCTCTGCGTGAAGCGCGAAGGCCTCCTTGGCGATCCGCTTGATGAGGCCGGTGAGGACCTTTCCTGGGCCCAGTTCCAGAAAAAGGCTCACGCCTTCCTTCACCAGCCTTCGCACCACTTCTTCCCAACGGACCGGACTTGATACCTGCCGGATGAGACTCCTGGCGATCTCGACGCCTTTCGTCAGGAGCTCGGCGTCAGCATTGTTCACAAGCGGAACCGCTGGATCGACGATCGAGAACGTCTCCAACACGCCGGCCAGCCGTTCCCCCGCCGGTCGCATGAGAGAGCTATGAAAGGGTGCACTCACCTGCAAACGAACGGCGCGTTTGGCCCCACGGGTCCTGGCCAAGTCGATAGCACGCTCGACTGCCTCCGTCACACCGGCGATGACGATTTGACCAGGGCCGTTGAAATTCGCGACCTCGACGACCCCGGTTGGGCCCGCCTCCTCACATACCTCAAGGATGGCCTCACGCTCAAGGCCAAGGATGGCAGCCATCGCTCCGATCCCAGGCGCAACCGCCTCCTGCATGAACTCGCCCCGCTTCCTGACCATACGGATCGCATCCCCAAACCGGATGCTTCCAGCGGCCACGAGCGCGGATGTCTCGCCAAGGGAATGACCGGCGACGTAGTCGAACCGAATCCCCTCACGATGGAACGCAGCAAAGGCAGCCATGCTGACCGCCAGGATGGCGGGCTGCGCGTTCGCCGTCAGGGTGAGTGTGTCCTGGGGTCCCTCAAAGCAAAGACGAGCCAAGTCAAAACCCAGCGCCTGTCCCCCCATCTCGAAGAGCTCACGAGCTTCAGGGACCTGTTCCCAGAAATCCCGCCCCATTCCAACCTGCTGCGAACCCTGGCCGGGAAAGACGAGCGCGATTCTGGTCATCGCCTGGAAGGTTGGACCGCGCTCACCATCGGACCAGGGCCGAGCCCCAGGTCAGACCTCCCCCAAAGGCGACCATAAGGAGCAGGTCGCCTGGCTTAAGCCGCCCTGCCCTGACCGCTTCGTCAAGGGCAATCGGAATCGAAGCCGCGGAGGTGTTGCCGAAGCGGTCGATATTGACAACAATCCGCTCCCTCGGCAAACCTAACCGCTGGGCGGTCGCATTGATGATCCGGCCGTTGGCCTGGTGCGGCACAAAGAGGTCGATGTCAGAGATCTCTACACCGTTGGCCTTGAGTGCCGCCACAGCGGCCTCCTCCATGGCCCGGACCGCCGTTTTGAACACCTCGTTTCCGTTCGCCATCTTGATCTTCGCAAGATTTTCATCCACGACTTTCTGGCTGATAGGATGGCGCGAGCCGCCGCCGGGGACAATGAGCTGTCCTCCCTTCGATCCATCGGCGTATAGGTGCGTAGACAGAACACGAGCATCACCTGTTGTCCGCTGAACCAGCGCTGCTCCCGCACCATCTGCGAAGAGGACACACGTGTTTCGGTCCGTCCAGTCTACAAGTTTTGAAAGGGTCTCCGCGCCGATCACCAGGATGTTCCGCATGACGCCAGCTCGGAGATAGGCGTCAGCCACTGACAGGCCGTAGATAAAGCCGGAGCAGGCCGCGGACAGATCGAACGCGGCGGCATGCAGGGTTCCCAACCGCTCCTGGAGGAGACATCCGGTGGAGGGAAAAAACATGTCAGGTGTCACCGTGCTGACGAGGATCAGGTTTACATCGATCGGGTCGACGCCGGCCGCCTCGAGCGCGCGTCGCCCCGCGCGTTCGGCCAGATCCGAAGTGGCTTCACCATCAGCGGCGATTCGACGCTCCGAGATGCCAGTTCTGGTAACGATCCACTCATCGCTGGTGCTGACGATCCGTTCCAGATCTGCATTGCTGAGGACTCGATCTGGAACCGAGGAGCCCGTGCCCGCAATCCTGCTGCCGTACATTGTCGTCCCCCCCCTAACTAGCTGACGGCAATTCCTTTCCTGATGTGCTCGATCACTTTATTCTCGACGCATTCGGCAGCCACGCGGATGGCGTTCTTGATGGCCTTGGCGGTCGACCGGCCGTGGCTGATAATACACATGCCTCCCACACCCAGCAAGGGCGCCCCACCGTATTCGGTATAGTCGACCCGCTTCTTAAATCTGCGAAACGCGCCCCGTGTCAGTAGGGCACCCAACTTTCCGACCAGCCCCTTCTCCAACTCCTCCTTGAGCAAGACGGTGAAGAACTCGGCGGCGCTCTCGCTGATCTTCAAAGCAATGTTCCCGGTGAACCCGTCACACACGATGATGTCGGCTGCCCCGCTGAAGACGTCACGACCCTCCACGTTCCCGGTAAAATTGAGAGACCGCTCCTCTTCTAGCTCCTTAAAGGCCTCGCGGGTCAGTTCGTTCCCCTTGCTCTCCTCTTCCCCAATGCTGAGCAATCCAACCGTCGGGGATTTCTTCCCCATGACCTGGCGGGCGTAGATATCTCCCATGATGGCAAATTGTAGGAGATGGCGCGGCTTACAGTCGGCGTTGGCGCCGGCGTCAAGCAAGATCGACTGGCCCCGAAGTGTGGGGACGATGAGGGCAATGGCGGGCCGCTCAACCCCAGGCAGAGAACCCAGTGTGACCATGGCGGTGGCCATCACTGCCCCGGTATTGCCTGCACTGATGAAGGCATCGGCCTCTCCCCTCTTGACCAGCTCCAAGCCGACACGGATCGACGAATGCTTCTTTTTCCGCAGCGCGGCTGAGGGGGATTCATTCATACCGACCGTCTCAGGGGCGTGGCAGATGGTGATGCCGAGGCCATTGGTCGAGTGGTGCTGCAGGCTCCGCCTGAGCTCTTCCTCGTTTCCAACCAGGAGGACGGAGAGGCCCAGTTCCCGAGCAGCCGCCACCGCCCCCTCGATGTTGACCACCGGGCCTCGATCGCCCCCCATCGCGTCAAGGGCTACACGAGTCGTCATATGTATCTGCCCAATCGGGACCGCGGGGGGCTAGGCCTCTTCCCGTTTCACGACTTCGCGGCCGCGGTAGTGTCCGCAGGCCGGACAGGCGCGATGGGGAAGCTTCTGCTCATGACAGTTGGGGCATTCAACCAGATTGGGGACGGAGAGGGCATCGTGGGAGCGACGCTTTCTTGTCCGGGCATTGCTATGTCGCCGCTTCGGAAGAGGCATCCGTGATCCTCCTGGACATTCGCAGGCTATAGGAGATGCTGAAGGGGACGAAGCCTCGGGTCGGGTTCCGGGATGCGACACTGGCAGGAGATCTCGTTCAGGTTGACCCCGCAGCGGGGACAGAGGCCACGGCACTCGGCCCGGCACAGAGGCTGAAGTGGGAGGTTCAAGAGCACGTTTTCACGTAAGAGCCCCGACAGATCGAGCCGATCGTGTTCAAGGAATTCCACATCCGCCTCCTCGGGAGTCAACTCGCTATCATCGCCGCGAGAGCCGTTCGGGGTTCCCACGTACAGGACCTCGAACTGATCCGACACCGGGATAGAAACCGCTTCTGAACATCGACTGCAAAGGACCACGGCCGTTGTGACGAAGGCTCCCGTCGCAAGGATGCCCCCACCCTTCCGCTCCAAATGAAAAGAGGCCTCGACCGGGTCTAGAGATGTCCACAAACCCTCAACACCTTCCCAGCGTGGCTCCTCGCAAACTCGGAGATCCAAACCCTCAGGCGGGATTCGTGACCGCTCCACCAGCATCGCGAAAACTCCCTCAAAACTGGCGAATTATACAGAGGCGTTCCTCCGAAGTCAAGGGATTTCCTCGGCAAACGGTCATTGTCTTAGGGGGTCAACTTGAAGCCGGGGTCACGCTCCCGGTCGTCAAAAGGAGCTCAACGCGACTGAAAAAAAGGGGGATCTCAAAGGCTGCTGACTCGGCCGAATCGGACCCATGAACAACGTTCCGCTCGATCGTGGTGGCGTAGCTCCGGCGCAACGTGCCTTGCTCGGCCTTCATCGGATCGGTGGCGCCCATGATCTCCCGGACCCGCAGGATCGCCCCTTCTCCCTCGAGGACCATCGCCACACACGGGCCGGACGCCATGAAGCGAGTAAGGCTTTGGAAAAATGGCTGGTGCCGATGGACCTGATAGAATCCTTCAGCCTCTCTTTGCCCCAGCGCCACCATCTTCAGCCCCCGGACCACCAACCCTTCCGCCTCAAATCGCCGGACCACCTCGCCGATGAGCCTCCTGGAGACGGCATCCGGCTTCACAATCACTAAGGTCTGTTCCATCGCCGTCCTCGGTGTGAGGAAAAAGAAGACCACCAGCGAGATGCGGATGGCCTGCGGCTCGACGTTTCCCCCCTACGCGTTGAGGGCCTTCTTCACCGCCGCTCCCATCTCCGCCGGGCTCTTCACCACGGCGATTCCGGCGCGCCGGAGGGCGGTGACCTTTTCCGCCGCTGTCCCTTTCCCGCCAGAGATAATCGCCCCGGCATGACCCATCCGTCTGCCCGGAGGAGCTGTCTGGCCGGCGATATAGCCGACCACCGGTTTGGAGACGTGACGCTTGACGAACGCGGCGGCCTCCTCCTCTGCTGTCCCCCCGATCTCGCCGATCATCAAGATCGCCTGGGTGGCGGGGTCGTCCTCAAACAGGCCCAGACAGTCCACGAAGGTCGTGCCGATGATCGGATCCCCGCCGATCCCCACACAGCTGGACTGACCAAGGCCCAAACGGGTGAGCTGGCCAACCGCCTCATAGGTCAGTGTTCCGCTTCGGGAGACCACGCCGACCTTGCCCCGCTTGTGGATGTGTCCGGGCATGATCCCAACCTTGGCCTTTCCGGGAGAGATGATCCCCGGACAGTTCGGGCCGATGAGCCGGGTCCCCGATCCACGAAGGAAACGGGCGACCCGCACCATGTCCAGTGTCGGAATCCCCTCGGTGATGCAGACCACCAGCGGGACGGCTGCATCGATCGCCTCCAGGATGGCATCGGCGGCGAAGGCGGGTGGGACAAAGATCAGGGCGGTGTTCGCCCCCTCCTTCGCCACTGCCTCGCGTACCGTGTCAAAGACCGGAACGCCCTCATGGCGGCTCCCGCCCTTTCCAGGGGTGACACCTGCGACCACCGTTGTCCCGTAGTCACGACACGCCAAGGCGTGAAATGTCCCCTCCCTGCCAGTGATCCCCTGGACGACCAACCGCGTCTTCTTATCGACGAGAATGCTCATGATCGTTCAAAGAGGTTGACGGTTCACAGTTCACGGTTGACGGAAGGAAGACATCTTGCTTGCCCTTTTCTCATCCGTCAACGGTAAACCGTTCACTGTCAACGTTTGCCCTGCCTAGCGGCGGCCACTGCCCTCTCGGCAGCCTCGCGCATCCCGTCGGCGGTGATGAAGCTCAGGCCAGATTCCCGAAGCATCCGCCTCCCCTGCTCGACATTGGTCCCTTCCATCCGGATCACAATCGGTAGGGTGACCTGAAGTGAACGAACAGCATGGATGACCCCCTCCGCCAGTCGATCACACCGTAGGATGCCGCCGAAGATGTTAATGAGAACAGCCCTGACCGAGCGGTCGGATGTCAGGATGCGAAACGCATTCTGGATCTGTTCAGCGCTGGCGCCGCCCCCCACGTCCAGGAAGTTCGCTGGCTGGCCGCCAGCAAGCTTGACGATATCCATCGTGGCCATGGCCAGGCCGGCCCCATTGACCATGCAGCCCACTGTGCCCTCCAGCTTGATGTAGTTGAGTCCAAACCTCGAGGCCTCAACCTCAAGTGGAGACTCCTCGTCCAGGTCGCGCAACTCCTTGACATCGGGATGGCGAAAGAGGGCGTTATCATCGAAGTTTATCTTCGCATCCAGAGCCAGAAGCCTGTTGTCGGCGGTGACCACCAGTGGGTTGATCTCGACCAGGGAACAGTCCTTCTCTTGGAATGCGCGGTACAGACCACGAAAAACCTCAACACCCGCGCTCTGGAGAGGCTGAGGTAGTCTTAGCCCGAAGGACAACTGCCTGGCGTGAAAGGCCTGAAGCTGCGTGGCGGGGTCCACCGCAACCTTGATGATCTTCTCGGGACTCTTGGCTGCCACCTCTTCGATATCCACGCCCCCTGCCGTGCTGGCCATGATGACAGGCAGCGCCGCGTTGCGATCCAGCGCGATCCCGGCATACAGCTCTCTGGTGATGGATGTCCGTTCTTCCACAAGAACCCGCTTGACCACGCTGCCCTCTGGGCCGGTCTGATGCGTGACCAGTCGGGAGCCGATGAGTCGCTCCGCGGCCGTCTCTGCCTCTCCTGGCGAAGATGCCAGCACGATCCCGCCAGCCTTTCCGCGACCGCCGGCGTGAATTTGGGCCTTTATGACCACCACTCCGCCAAGCCGCTCGGCGGCATTCCTCGCCTCGCCCGGCGTAAGGGCAACCTCGCCCCGCGGAACAGGGACTCCATATTCGGCGAGGATCGCCTTGGCCTGGTACTCATGAATCTTCATCGTTTCCCGATGCCCCTCTT
>CAZCMC010000047.1:0-1194 GCA_964499665.1 uncultured bacterium
AGCGCTTCGATAAATCGCTCGTTCTCCGGAGGGATCCCGATGGTCACCCGGATGTGGGTGGGGAGATACCGGCCCCCCAACGGCCGAACGATGACCCCTTTTCTCAGCAATGCCTCGGCCACGGCCGGTCCATCCCGCTTCAGATCGACCAGAAGGAAGTTCGCCGCTGAGGGGGGAACCTGAAGCCCCAATCGGCTGAGCTCGGTGGTCAGGTACGCCTTTCCCAGTTCATTGACCTTCCGGCTACTGGCTACGTGTTGCTGGTCGTCGAGGGCGGCCAGGGCAGCCCGCTGTGCCAGGGCGTTCGTATTGAACGGCGCCCGCGCTCGGTTCAACAGCTCGACCATGGACGGCGGGGCGATCCCATACCCGATCCGGAGCCCTGCAAGCCCATAGATCTTCGAAAAGGTTCGCAACACGATCACCCACCGCCCCTGCCGGACAAATCCAAGCGAATCCGGGACCAACTCTTCCGGGACATACTCGATATAGGCCTCGTCAATGACCACGAGAACATCGTCTGGAATGGCCTGCATGAATGCCTCGATCTCAGCAGGCTTGACCGCCGTCCCGGTCGGATTGTTCGGATTGCCAATAAAAACCATCTTCGTCTTTGAGGTGACAGCCTTGGCCATCGCCTCGAGGTCGTGGGTCCAGCCCTTCAGCGGCACGAGGATCTTCTCACACCCCTGTAAGTGAGCCAGCATTCCATAGATGACAAAGGCCGGATCAGCAATGACCACCTCATCTCCCGGCAAGAGAAAACAGTGGGCCATCAGGTCGAGGATCTCGTTGCAACCGTTGCCGAGGATCAGATGGTCTGGCGTCACTCCCAGCCGGTCGGCCAACGCCCGCTTCAGGTAATAGCCCCCGCCATCCGGGTATCGATGACTATCTGGAAGCGCCTCTCGCAGAGCGCGCAATGCCAGTGGCGATGGGCCCAAGGGGTTCTCGTTCGAGGCGAGCTTCACGGCCCCCGTGATTCCAAGCTCCCGCTCCACCTCCTCCACCGGTTTGCCCGGGAGGTAAGGAATGAGCCCCTTCAGAAAAGGAGAGGCCAGCTCTTCCAGGGACTTTGGCACCGCGCTACCTGTTCTCCACAGCCTCGATCGACCTGCCCCTGGGGTATGATCCGAGGACCTTCAGGAATAGGCATTCCTCCTGAAGGGTAGACAGTGCCGCCTTCACCGGCTC
>CAZCMC010000047.1:1294-9917 GCA_964499665.1 uncultured bacterium
ATTTTCCGAGAAATCACTTTAAGTTTATAGAGACTGGCAGCGAGTTCGCTCGCGATGGCGGCCGCCGCTGGTTCCTTGGCAGCCAGCTCTGCGGCTGCGGCAGTGCTGGGGGCCTCATAAAGCGGGACGCGGGGGAGGTTCACTCCGAGCCATCTCCGGGACTGGGCGAAGGCGTGAGGATGCGAGTATATCCTCTTGACCTTCCTGAGATCGCCCGATTTCGACAGGAGGCTGTGTGAAACCTCCAGCAGGATCTCCCCGCAGATCTTCAGGTCGGATTCGACAAACATGTCCAGGGTGTGGCTGACCACGCCTTCACTCGAGTTCTCGATCGGGACCACTCCGTACTCGACGTTCCCCTTTTCCACTTCGGCGAAGACGTCTCCGATGGTGGCGACAGGAACAAAGTGGGCGGAAACCCCGAACCGCCTGGTGCAAGCCAGGTGGGTGAACGTTCCTTCCGGACCGAGGTAGGCCAGCTTCAATGGACCTTCCAACGACCGACATGCCGAGATGATCTCGCGGAAGACGGGCCTGATGGCGTGCCGGGGGAAGCGCCCCTTGTTTTCCCGAATCAGACGGGTGAAGATCTCCTCCTCGCGCTGAGGAACATGGAGGTCCATTTTCGCCCTGGCCTTTTCGCGTCCAACCTCCATCACCAGTTCAGCGCGCTCGTTCAGGAGCGATAGAACCCTCGAGTCGACCTCGTCGATCTTTCGTCGCAGCCTCGGAATCTTCATGCGCCTCTCCATCAAAGAGTGGCCGTACTATATCGAATGCGACACTGCTCTATCAAGGACTTTTTGCCCCACCAGGTGGCGCAGGTTGGCAACCTCACGAGAAGAGAGCCGGCGCCATGCCCCCTTTGGCAGCCTCCCAAGGACGATCGGCCCAAGGCGGACCCTTTTGAGCTTGAGCACTGGATGTCCAATCGCCTCGCACAGGCGTCGGATCTCGTGATAGTGTCCCTCTCGAACGACGATCCTCAGACACGTGGAATCGACCCCGGGGGTCAGTATCGCAACCTCGTCGGCACGTAGCCGATCTCCATCCAATACCACGCCCCCCCTCAACCTGCGCAGCTCTGCCGGCGTCGGGCGCCCCCTCACCTTGGCAAGATACTCCCTCTCGACCTCGAAGCTGGGGTGCATGAGGGCATGCGCGAGTGCCCCATCGTTGGTCAGAAGCAACAACCCCTCTGTCAGATAATCAAGGCGTCCAACCGGAAACAGCCGTGGCAGCCCCTGTCGCGGAAGGAGGTCAGTGATGACCGGCCTCCCGCGTGGATCCGAAAGGGAGGTGATGACACCGGCCGGCTTATGTAGGAGGAGATAGACCTGCTCTTCCGATGGGGCGACCCGCCTGCCGTCGCACGTGATCACATCGAGCCCAGGAGCGACCTTCGTCCCGAGCTTCGACGCGACCTGACCGTTGACCCTGACCCTGCCCTCGAGGATCAATGCCTCGCAGCTCCTGCGCGAGCCGAGCCCGGAGCGGGCTAAATACCGTTGAAGCCGCTCCTGGCGGTCCCCAGGAGGATCAACCTGGCTGCCCCGCATCTCCGACCGCCTCATCCGACGTTTCTTTTCCGGCTGCGGCCGGCGCCAGGCTTTCGATCTCCTTCAGGGTGGGCAGCTCCGAGAGGTCTTTGAAGCCGAAGTACTCCAGGAAGTCACGACTGGTCCCGTAGAGGATCGGCCGACCCACCTCCGGCTTTCGCCCCAGGATCCGGATCAGATCCCGCTCCACCAGTGTCTTCAGCACCCCATCGATCGTCACTCCACGGATCGCTTCGATCTCCGGCTTGGTGATCGGCTGCTTATAGGCGATGATGGCAAGCGTCTCCAGTGCCGCCTTGGAGAGCTTGGCGGGCTTGGTCCCGCGGAACCTCTGGACCCACGGAGCCACCTCCGGCTTTGTCACAAGGCGGTAGCCGCCGGCCACCTCAACAAGGAGGAGCCCTCGATCCCCCTGCCGGCATCGCTCCTGGAACCCCGCGATCAGCCCTACGATCTCTGCCCTCGATCGCCCTTCGAGAACCTCCTCGATCCGCTCCATGGTCACCGGTACCTCGGAGATAAACAGCAATGCCTCGAGGATTGCCAGCGGCTCGACATCAGGCAGGGTGTCCATCGTCTCCCCCAGACCCCTCGATGGCACGATACACCATGATCTCTCCCTCCGGCTCCGATTGCCGAGCGCGAACCAGGCCGCGGCGCAACAACTCAAGGAGCGCAAGGAAGGTCGCGATCAGCATCAAGCGTGTCCCGGCCACATCGAAGAGGGTGGTGAACGGCAAGGGGCTCTCGAGCGCCAGCCGGTCAATGACCATCACCATCCGTTCACTGACGGTGATCGCCTCGGGCGCGATCTCAAGGGCCGTCGCCTGCGGCGCCCGCTGCACGATGGCCGCGAAGGCGCGAAGCAGCTCGGACAGGGTGACCTGCAGCGGCCCTTCGGCGACGGGAGGCGAGAGCTCGCCGGGCCTGGCATAGAGAAGCTGCTGTCGAGATTCAAACTCGTCCAACGTCAGCGCCGCCTCTTTGAACCGCCTGTACTCCAAAAGACGTTCCACCAACTCCCGTCGTGGGTCTTCCTGAGGGAGATCCTCGCCTTCCAGCTCCTCCGCGGGGATCAGCATCCTCGATTTGATTTGGATCAGCGTGGCGGCGATCACCAGGAACTCCCCGGCCACCTCCAGATCCAACTCCTGCATGGTGGCCAGGCAGGCCAGGTATTCCTCGGTGATCTTCGCGATCGGGATGTCGTAGATGTCGATCTCGTTCACCTGGATCAGGTAGAGCAGGAGATCCAGGGGTCCTTCGAACATCTCCAGTCGAACGCGATAGGTCATGCCTCAACGCGCCACGATCCAGGGCTTGAGCTTTTCGAATCGTTTCGAGCCGATCCCCTCGACCTCGATCAACCCGTCAGGCTCTCGAAACGGGCCGTGCGCCCGCCGGTGCATGACGATCCGCGTGGCCAGAGTCGGTCCGATTCCGGGGAGCGTCTGAAGCGCCAAGGCATTCGCCTGATTGATGTCCACCAGCGTGGTTGGTTTGGCCTTCGCGATCCTGAGCGGTGATATCGACAGACGCGCGTGCGGGGCTCGAGGGGGGTCAGAGAGACGGGGGGTGTGAGACGCGGGCACGGGGGTGGGCCCGAAGGGGCGGAGGAGGACAGGACCCCACACAATGGCGGCGATAGCGAGGCCGAGCAGGCTGGCGGCGATCGCCTCTCGCCTGCTGTACACCTCCCTCACGAAGGCTCCTGGACGACGGCGCCCTCCGCCAAATCGAAAACATCGTGCAGGACCCGAACAGCCAGCTCTGCGTACTTGGCATCGATGACGCAGGAGACCTTGATTTCGGAGGTGCTGATCATCATGATATTAATCTTCTCCCCGGCCAGGGCCTCGAACATCTTGGCGGCGACCCCCGAATGGGTCCGCATCCCCACGCCCACAATGGAGACCTTTGCGATCTTGTCGTCGCCCACCACCTGCGGGGCGCCGATCTCTTTGGCCACCCCGGTAACGATCTGCATCGCCTTCGGGTAATCGGGCTTCGGCACGGTGAAGGAGATGTCGGTGGTGCCATCCTGGCTGATATTCTGAACGATCATGTCCACCACAATATTGGCTTCCGCGACCCGAGTGAAGAGCTTGGCGGCGATCCCAGGCCGATCCGCCACGCGAAGCACGGTGATCTTCGCCTCGTTCTTGTTGTAGGCGATCCCCGAGACCACCACTTTCTCCATCTCCATATCCTCCCGTACGACCAGGGTCCCCTGGCCCGCGTTGAAGCTGGAACGGACGTGAACCGGAACATCGTAGTTCTTGGCATACTCTACGGCCCTGGCCTGAAGCACCTGTGCCCCCAGGCTGGCCATCTCGAGCATCTCGTCGTAGGAGATCCTGGCGAGCTTCCTTGCCTCTGGGACCAGGTTTGGGTCAGCGGTGTACACCCCGTCCACATCCGTGTAGATCTCGCACAGATCGGCCTTCAGCGCCGCCGCCATGGCCACTGCGGTGAGATCCGAGCCGCCCCGACCCAGGGTGGTCACCTCCTCCTCAGCCGTCACCCCCTGGAATCCGGCCACGATGGCGATGGCGCCCTCCCGGAGCGCAAGCCGCACCCGATCGACTTCAACGCTCAGGATCTTCGCCTTGGTGTGAGCGGTGTCGGTCTGGATTCTGACCTGGCTCCCCGTAAAGGAGCGTGCCCTGTGACCACGTTGCTGGATGGCCAGCGCCAGGAGGCCGATCGAAATCTGTTCACCGGTGGCAATGATGACGTCAAGCTCCCGCTCGTCCGGCGCGTCGGAGACCTGGGCGGCGAGACTCAACAGACGGTCAGTCTCTCCGGCCATCGCTGATACCACCACGACCAGATCATGTCCCTCGGACTTGGCCTGTACGATTCGCTCGGCCACCAGCTTGATCCGTTCGATGTCGCCTACTGATGTGCCGCCGTACTTCTGGACAATAAGGGACACGTCAACTCCTATGAGGCGAGCCGATCGCTCCCTGGCAAATCGGCGACAACTCCCTGGAGCCTCCGCCCGATCCTTCTCTCTTCACCCGCGAGAAGCCGGCGCATGTTCTCGCGGTGCCGGATGAGAATGAAACCCGAGAGGACAACCGCGAGCGCGACGAAGCCGCGCCGACCGTCAAGCAGCCAGACGAGAAGGGGCGACGCCGCAGCGGCGACAAGGGCAGCAAGAGATGAGTAGCGAAAGACGGCGGCAATGAGCAGCCAGACACCTGCGACCAGGAAGGCGACCTTCGGAAGAAGGGCCAAGAGAACGCCCAGGAAGGTGGCAACGCCTTTCCCCCCGCGAAACCTCAGGAAGACCGGATACAAGTGGCCCAGGAATGCGGCCAGCGCCACGCCTGCGACCTGGACATCCGACGCCCCCAAAGTCCGGCCAAGGGCAACGGGCGCCCACCCCTTCAGCATGTCCAGGGCAAGGGTAAGGGCCGCTGCCCCCTTGCCGGCTGCTCGCAGGACGTTCGTTGCACCGATGTTCCCGCTTCCGATCCCCCTCACGTCCACCCCTTTCGATGCCTTGGCGATCAGGAGACCGAACGGGATGGAGCCTGACACGTACCCAAGCGGAACTAGCCACAGGCTTACGTCCATTGACCTCTCGGGGGGACCAGCCTCATCGGTTGAGATCGATGACTTTCCAAAACTTCAGGAAGTAGTCGATGCCGGAGATGATGCTGAGCAGCATCGCCCCCCACAGGCACAGGAGTCCAAGAGAGGGGATGGCGACGATACCCCATCGGGGCGGCCAGTCAAGGATCAACAGGGTCACCGCCGCGACCTCGGCCAGCATCTTGTACTTTCCGACATCGCTCGCATGGATGATGATGCTCTGTGAAGCCGCGATCGTCCTCAGCCCGGTGATCGCAATCTCACGGCCGACGATGAGGACCACCATCCAGGCCGGGGCGCGGCCCACCTGCACCAAAGAGATGAGGGCGGTGGAGATGAGCAGCTTGTCAGCGATCGGGTCGAGCAACTTCCCAAGCGTGGTGACCTGCTGGGTGCTGCGAGCGATCTTGCCGTCCAGCCAATCTGTCAGGACCGCGGCAAAGAAGATGGCGGCAGCGGTGTAATTGGGCACCTTCTCCCCGGCGATCAAAAAGACGATGATGAAGGGGACCAGGAAGATCCGTACGAGGGTCAGTTTGTTCGGCAGGTTCAAGGAGGCTCCTGAGCCCTTGGGGTCTCCCGCCTCTTGCACCGACTTATCCCGACCGCGTCTGCCGAGTTGCATCGAGGCTCCCCTCAGGTAATGTCGAAAGACTTCCTCCAAACCCCAGGTTCTCTCGCAGCTTCTTCAATCGGTCCTTCACATCGCGGAAGGATGGGCTCTCTGCCTCGAGATCGCGCAGTATCGATGCCGCCATCTCAAGATCGCCGATCGATTCATGCGCAGTCGCCAGGCTGTACTTGATGCCGCGGTACTCCTCGACTGGGCGGCCAGCCATCGACAACCCCTTATTCAGTTGGTGGATTGCGGCCTCCGCGTCGCCTTTGGCCAGAAGACACAGACCAACCATATCGCAGGCTAGCAACGTGAATCGCTCATCCGCTGCGGATCGCCTGAATTCTTCAATTGCCTCGTCCACCAGGCCAAGCTCCCTGTAGGCCATTCCCAACTGATAATGCGCCTCGCAGGTCTCGGGCGATCGATCGATCGGGTGGTCGGCATCGGGGTGTGGCACATCCTGATCAGACGTAGATTGGAACACCCAAGGATCCGACCCCACGAGAAGGCCCTGTTCCAGCTTTGCCATTAGATTCACATACTCCTTCTCGTCCGTCCCCCGCGTCTGAGAAACGCCGGCGCACTCCTCTCCGGATTCCCCGGCATCTTTCAGCCCTACAGAGGACACCCCGAAGGGCGCTGAACTCTCCATCCCCTCGAGAAGATCCAACTGGATCACCTCGATCTCCGGTGCAACCGGCGCACCTTCAGTCAACGCTTTCGACTCCAATGACTCGAGCTGTCGCGAGGCTTCCGAATTGCCCGGATCTGCAGCGACCAGGCGTCGAAGAAGGGCACGGGCCTCCGCTTCCATCCCTTGCTTCAGATAGAAGTCCACAATGGCAAGGGCGGCAGGCACGCCACCGACCGACTCCTCTCCGGCCCTGAGAATCAAGAGGTTCTCTTGTTCGGTATCCTCCAAGACGACCCTCATCTCTTCAGTGCGTTCAGCCTCATCGACCCGTGGCGAGAGCGCACGCGACGCATCGAATTCCACCACGCCCGATGACCTGGATGATCCCAGATCCACGGGCTCGAGGCTCACCGATCCATCCTCGACCATCCCGCCCGTCCGCACGCCCTCTATCGCCTCGCTATCGTTTGGGTCGAGCGAGAGGATCCGACCGAGCATTCGCTTGCGCTCCCCCACCCGGCCCGTCGCCAGATAGAGTTCCGCGCTGCGGCGGTACGCTGCCTTCGCCTCACCCGGCCGTCCCGACCGCTCGAGCAGCTCCCCGAGTCGCTCCTGGATCAAGGGATGGTCGGCCGCTGGACCTAGATCGCCAAGGAGTACAATGGCTCGCTCCAGCTCCCCGGACTCTCCGAGGCTGTGAGCTGCGGCATCGAATTCCTTGACGGCCGCCTCCGTGTCCCCCTCGTTCAGGCAGAGCAGACCGAGGCGATGATGAACCTCCTGGTGCGTGGGGTCGAACTCTAGGACGGTCCGCCACGCCGCCTTCGCACGATCGAGCTGCTTCTGCTGCTCGTACACGTGCCCGAGGAGCAGATGCGGGAGCAGGCTGCTGGCATCGATCTCCGCCGCACGCCGCAGATGCTCCTCGGCATCTTGGAACTGGCCTGTCTCGAACTCCACACGACCGAGGCAGTACCAGCCAGTGAATGCCCCAGGAACGATCTCCACCATCTGACGGTACAGCGTTCGGGCGTTCTCAAGTCGCCCCTGCGCGCGACACTCCTGAGCCAATCGACCGAGAAGATCAGCCGCCTCCGACCGTCTCCCCTCCCTCACGAGTAGTGACGCCAGCCTGGCCGCTCCCGCTGTGTCGCCGGGCTCGAGGCCGACCAGACGTTCATACGCTTCGAGCGCCTGCTTATCCAAGCCCAACTTCAGCGATCGCTCAGCCTCCATCAGGTACAGGTGTTTCGCCTCTGCTCGGAGCCCTTCCTTGGCGTACAGGTCAGCGCATGCACGCACTGCGGAAAGATTGTCGGGATTGAGTTTGAGAATCTTCTTATAGACGGCGATAGCGCGAAAGATCAATCCTTCGGCCTTCAGCACATCCACAAGCTTGAGGTAACAGACTGTCGCCTCAGACGTTGCGCCGACTTGGAGATACAGATCACCCAGGGTGTTGCAGAGGGACGTGTCGGATGGATCGACATCGAGGATCAGCCTGTACTCCGCGATGGCCTTCTCTAGCTGTCCCTGCTGGACCAGTGTCATCGCTTTCTGGATCGCCTTCCGTTTATCAAAGCTCACCGCCCCACTCCCTGGCGCGTCATGATCCAGAGCAGACCACAGTGCCGATCATGGCGATACCGTAGCAGAGGCTAAAGGAGCCTGTCAAGGCTCATCCCGAACCGTCATCATCGGCGAAAGGTCCAGTCCTCAGAGGCATATCGACTCGCTGATAATTCGCGGGCCAACGTGACCTCCTCCCGTTCGAGTGTTCCCTCGGCAAACTCCACCCCCATCTCGCGGCAAAACCCCTCCTTGATCGCCGCCTCCACCTCCTGGCGATCGGGGAGCGATCCTAGCGCCTCCCTCAGCGAGCCGATCGCATCGAGCGAGCCTTCCATCGTAGCTCGTTTCTCTGGGCGCAGCAGGGCAAAGAGGCTAGTGGGATCGACATCCAGGAGGATGGTGCCCTGCTGAAGAAGAGCCGTGGGAAATCGTCGTTGGGCCGAGCCGATCACCTTTTTTCCGCCGACCAGAACCTCGTGTCGAGCTACGGTGGAAAAGCAGAAGGGGGATAGAGGATATGGCGCATGGGCGAGGTCGATGGTCATGCTCGCCGAAACGCCGAGCAGCTCAAGGCCGCGCTGTAGACAGGCATTGATCCGGCGGTAGCTTTCCGCGATCGAGAACTCCCTCCAGGGC